>DNSH01000012.1:2270-3418 GCA_003499715.1 Candidatus Mesolinea sp.
GTACCATCGCAGGTAAGCCCCATGAAATAAAATTGGTTCTGGTTCGTGAGGCGGAATGCTAAGCCCGCGCGATCTTTACCATTACAGTTAGGCATCGTCAGAGTAGCTTCGAGGTAAAAGTTTCGAATTGCTGGGCCAATGGTATACCAACTATTCCAGTATGGCGTTCCTTTAGAATAAATATTGAGGCGACCATCATTTACATTGAGGTAGAACCAATCATCCTCATAGCTCCAAGTGCCTGAGGGTGTGTCGAACTCTTCAACTTTAGTGGGTTCACCTAAGCGGATTGCTGGGTCTTCAGCATTCGGGGTATTTGTGAAGGTTGGTGTAAGCGTAGGCGTTTCTGTTGGCGTGGAGGTCGCAACTTCTGGGGGAACGGGGGGTTGTGTCTCGGTCGGCACGCCAAGAGTGTTGGTTGGAGCGCTGGTTAAGGTCCCAGAGACTGCGGTTGAAACCAAATCGGCAGTTGGGGTAGGATTAATCGGCATATTGCAGGCACCTAGCATCAACACGAGAATGAGCAAGCATAGATATTTTTTCATACCATATCCTCTCCTCAGGCATTTTCAATCATTATGGTCAGAAATTTAGCTTAGTATAGCACGTTTGTAAGATAGCCAAATTGCAGCAAGTGCGAGAAAAATTGTAAATAAAGCATTAGAAACAGTAATCAATTTGACATTTAGCTTGCATCTATCCTAAATACTGTTATAATCAACACATCAGTTTCTTAGAAAAACGGATTTTTAAATTACAACAACGATAAATCTATTCGTAGATTTTTGAGTAACTTCCCAATTAATAATAAGAATAGGTGCGAATTCATAAATACCAGGTTTATGTTTGATGAAAAATCACTCGAGAGAACTGGTTGTCATTGAGACGAACAGCGCCTGCTAAAAAGGATGATATGGATATTTTAGAATTAGAAAATAAAACGATTAGCGAGCTTCGCAAAATGGCGGAGGAGTTAAATTTTCCCAAACCTATTCGGCTTAAAAGGGAAGGGTTGATTGTAAAAATCGCCCAAGCTCTTGGTGAACAGGAAGGCTTGGAAATACGCGGCGGCGTGTTAGAGATCATGAACGAGGGCATTGGCTTCTTGCGGCCTAATTACCGCATCGGGCCTGATGATATCTATGTCT
>DNSH01000054.1 GCA_003499715.1 Candidatus Mesolinea sp.
TTTGATCCTTCTCAAGCCGAGAGTTGTCTGAGCTATGCCCGCATCAACGGGGGCAGACTGCGCGCACATGTAAAGGTGGAAACTGGTATGGGTCGCTTGGGTATGCTGCCAGAGGAGGTCGTTCCATTTCTGCGGGCACTTCAAGGCAGCGCTATCCAGGTTGAGGGCATTTTCACCCATTTTGCGCGTGCTGATGAACCCGAATCGGGTTATACGCAACGCCAGATTGAAATTTTTAACCAGCTCTTAGCGGAGCTCGAGCAAGAAGGGCTCAAGCCGCCTATGGTGCATGCCGCCAATTCTGCCGCTGTGTTCAATTTTCCGCAGGCTTGGTATAACATGGTGCGCCCGGGAAATGCGATCTTTGGAATGTCTCCTTCACCAGCTATGCACCTGGATCCCGTCTTAAAGCCAGCTCTCGCTTGGAAGGCGCGCTTAATATCAGTGCGAACCTTCCCACCAGGGCATGGCATCAGTTACGGTTCCATTTATACGACCAAAGGCAAAGAGCGCATCGGGGTCATCCCTGTGGGGTATGGAGATGGTTTCCGCCGAGTGGATAACCAGCAGGTGTTAGTCGGCGGCAAGCGTGTACCGGTGGTTGGGCGGGTGTGCATGGATCAAGCGATGCTCCAATTAGATGATGTGCCAGAAGCGAAACCGGGCGATGAAGTGGTGCTGATTGGAGCCCAAGGTAATGAATGCATAAGCGTGGATGAGGTCGCAAAGCGCTGGTCTACGATTAATTATGAAGTGGTTTGCGGATTAGCTGACCGGTTGCCTAGGATCTACACCAAATGAACCCGACCCCTGAGGTTCGTGCTGAATTCCATTGCCATAGTGTCTATTCCCCCGATAGTTTAGTGCGTGTGGAGGATTTGTTAGCCGCATGTCAACAAAAACAAATCGACAAACTTGCAATTACTGACCATAATCGCTTAGAAGGGGCTTTACGTGCTCATGCTCTTGACCCGCAACGGGTGATTATCGGGGAGGAGATTCAAACAACTGAGGGTGAAATCTTAGGTTATTTCATGCGTGAAGAGATCCCAGCCGGCTTGGAACCATTAGAGGTGATTGAGCGCCTGAAAGACCAGGGGGCTTTTATTAGCGTGGCACACCCTTTCGATACAAATCGGGATGTTACCCACTGGAAGTCAGGAACGTTAGAAGCAATGTTTCCATTCTTGGATGCTTTTGAGACCTTTAATGCCCGTTGTTTGCGCCAGGCATACAACGACCAAGCTCAAATCTTTGCTCAGGAGCACGGATTAGCGGGTATGGCTGGTTCCGATGCGCACAGCACCTTTGAGTTAGGCAGAGCGACCATGCTTTTAACGGACTTCAACAATGCAATGGAATTACGCGCAGCCCTTCATAATGCCCAATGGAATGTGCGTTTATCTGCAGCACCAGTGCATTTATTTTCCGTTTGGGCAAAAATTATAAAGAAAGTGCGAAAATCAACCTTTTAGCAGCCTATTAAAAAGGATAAAAAAAGCCCGGCAGATTTTACGCCAGGCTTATTCTTTAAATTGCCTTGTTTAGGCGACTAAGCTGAAAATCAGCCAGCCAGCCAGCAGAATGAAAACTACCGACATGCCAAGCTTGACCGCAGCAGCGTGCTTCTGGAGGAAATCCGAAAGCTGCTTGGAGGTGGTGCCATAGTAAGCCAAGAAAAAGACCACGATGAGGGGGATGATGAACATCAGGTTGTAGAGCAGCAAATAACCTAACGCTTTTCCGCGTAAAGAAGGCACAGAGCTCATGAAAATGATCGTTGGCAGGTAAATCTGACCGGTGCAAGCTAACTCAATAAACGAAACAAGGAGTCCGGTAATAAATGCGCCAATATAATAACTCGTTGCCCTTCTACCGCTCTCGTGAATAGTGGCATTAATCCGCCGGCGCAGCTGCTTGGGGAGGGTAAGGGTCATATCTTCCAGGTTACCTTCGCGTGCGGTGAAATAATCTCTGATGCTGAGCACAGCTAAGACGATACACAAACCAGCGGTAATTATATAGACTATGCGGCTTACGATGGCTAAAGTTTCCTTGACCAAGTCCAAGATTTTATAGAAACCTAATCCAACCAACAAATACGCAAGGAAAACGCCGATTGTAAAGCTGGCGCCGGTGATGAGGATTTCTTTACCTTTTCTGCCGCTGAGCGTCAGATAAGAGATGAAAAATACGATTGTGGCAAAAGCGCAGGGGTTTAAGCCATCGACCAGCCCAGCTAACACTACCGCTAACCAACCAATGGATTCAAAGCTTTGCAGAAGCGCGTTTTGACCTTCTTCGGGGTTAAATTCTTCCCAAAAGCGCGGTGAACCCGTCTGACTGAGCTGTTGGAGAACAGGCTCTAGGGCTTGCGGGGTAATCTCGCCTTCACCAATCCAAGCATGGTCGCCAATAAAGAGAGCTGGAACGGTCAGATCTTGGCTGCGGCTAACGCGCTCCGCCATCCAATTGGCTAAGGGTGTATTTTCATAGATATTGAATTCCTCTACAACCAGTTGCGGATAGAGGGTCTGTAAGTATTTAATATCGGTATCGACCCGGTTGCATTCTTTGCAGCCTACTTGATAAAAATAGGCAGCATAGATGGGTAAATCTACCAGACACGCCTGCGGATTTTCTGTGGTGCAGACTTCAGCATCTGTGTTAGCCGCATCCACCGGAATGGAAATCATCAAATTCGGGTCAATGCCCTCGATATCAGGGAAGGGGATACCATCGCCTTGCAATCCTTGTTCGATAATTGCTTGGAGTTTTTGTTCATTGGGTTCTTGACCGATCAGGAGCTGATCGCCAATGAGCACAGTAGGCAGTCCGCGCTCCTCAGGTTTGACTGCGTAAGCAGCTTCCACCTTGAGGAGTGCTTGGTAGTAGCTTGGGTTGCTCAGTTCCAAGAGGCGCAGGTCGATCTGCCCGGGAAATTGGGCTAAGAGTGGGTTGACAATTTGATTGAGGATATCTATGCAGTGGCTGCAATCTTTGGAATAGAAAAAATAGCCATGCACTTTTGCATTGCTTAAATCCGCAGTAGGTGTGCCTATTTCTGGGCCGATACTTTGGGGCTGCTGCGAACGCGCCCCTGCGCTTCGAGGGAGAAGCAAACTAAAGAACGCTAATAATGAAAGAAGGATTGAAAAGACAAAGGGATGTTTTTTAAACATGTTCATCGTGGATATTTATTCCCTCAACAAATTAATAAATTCATAATAATATGTTGCTTCGCAAAGCAAAAATTGTCTATTGGATTTGCTCCAAACCGGGCTTGATTCTAACACGGTATGGAAAAAACTCCGTGAAGCATCCTCGATTGAGAAGAACTACACAGCAAACCTAAAGAAAAGGGAGGGGAAGGCTCTAGTTAATAAATTATACAATTTCGACTTGGTCGAGGGGGAAGCGGCTTTTGCTGTAAAGCTCTCGCAAGTGTTCTTTACGCTCCTCATCTAGACCAGCCAATACGAGCCGTAAATAGAAGCTGCCATCAGCAGAGGTTGTGTGAATGGTGTGAATGATATTTCCTCCAGCTTCGGAGACCAAGCCAGCCAAGTAGGCTAAAACGCCCGGACGATTGGCAGTATTGGAGCCGCTCACTTCGATGGTTACCCAATTGAGTACCGCGCGCGAAATCCCCACACGGTCTAAGGCATCATCCAGCTCACGCAAGATAATTGAGCCTCCGCCAACTGCAGAATAGAGGTCATCCAGGTTAGCGCAAGCCATCAAGCCAAGCAGTTGTTCAATGCGGCTGCTTTCCAGTGAAGCGACATCGTCCAGAGAGAGTATTCCCCGCTTAGCCAGCAGGGGATGAATGAGCTCCTTGCCTTTTTGGCTGGCTTCCTTAAGCGCTACCGTTGCCAACACCACGCGCAGCCGCCGGGCAGTAGTGATATCGCAATGGTTCAGCCATTCGGGTTGGGGCACCAAATGTGTGCCAGTGGACACCACTTCAACCACATCTCCGGGACTGAGCGTGTCATAGATATGGCGTTCCTCGCCATTGACTAAGACCTTGCTGATTTTATCTAAGTAAAACTCTTGGATCGCAGCTACGCCATCCAAGACTGTGCCGCCTTCTTGCAAGAAGCGCGTACCGCCATAAGGGGTAAAGATTTGCACAGGGCGATATTTAGAAATGTCTTTTCCGTGATTGATGGCGTAAATTATTCCCCAGGTGTTTTCACCTTCCATCTCATCTGTGGCAATGGCAGTTTCGATCGCACCCATACCTGGCAGCCAGCTAGTCACCTGTAAGGCACGGTAGCCATTTTGGGGGGTGGCAATGTAGTCATCGAATCGGTCTTGATCCAAATTCTTGCCGAAATAGCGGTTCACGCGTGCCAGCAAACGGTAACATGCCATCTCGTCATTGTCTTTGAGGATCATTCGAAAGCTGACGATGTCATTTACTGCTGAAAAATCTTGGAGAGAAGTCCGCCGTGCACGTGCCATACGCTGGAGCTTATCCCAGGCTTGCCAATAACCGTTGACTGTAAAGTGGATTGCACCATCAATGCCTTCCTGTTCCATCAGGTGGCCGAGTTCCCCTAGGTAATAGCGGATAAAATTCAAATTTAGGCGTGGGTCGGAATCGATCTTTGCTTTGACGGTATCGTACGATTCAGGTTCGGCATACGGGAAAGCCATATCTTCGATCCACCGCCGCCAGCGGTAGCAATTCAGAATGCCAGCCAGCTTCCCATATGCGCGAATAGCTTCGGTGGCTTTCTGCCACTGCTTGCCTGGTGGCATGTATTTGAGAGTTAACAAGTTGTGGCTTTTATCTGCAAGTTTAATCACAAAGACAGCTGGGTCGCGGAACATGGCGATCTTGCGCAGGGTGTCCATCTCGCGGGTGCTCCCATCGCGGGGGTTTGACATTTTAGTCAACCCGTCGATGATATGCGCGATTTCTTCGCCCATCTCACCCGGAAAAAGAGCCCTGATTTGGTCAATGCTCTCTCCGGTATCTTCCACAGCATCATGCAACAAGGCGGCAATAGTCCAAGTTTCCTTATGGACCAAGTTGTCCACAAAGCTCGCCACCCAACCACAATGGGTTTCGAAGTAAGGTTCTCCGGAAAGGCGCGTTTGACCGGCATGCACCTGTTTACCCCATTCAAAGGCGCGTGCTATGGCTTCCGTGCGGGGCTTGAACTCTTCAACGTGGAATTCGCCCAAGACTCTCGGCCTGATTTCGGTAATGTTCTCAATCTCTACCATCTGCGGGCTCATCCGATTTACGGAAAATTATCCTTTCATTATAGCCGATTTATTCTGAAAAAATGCATAATTCGTGCAATTTATAACGATTTTCCCATCGAACAATCTCTTAACGCTTATCCGATGAATTCATTCGATTGCCTAAATTTCGTTTATGATTGTGGCAGAGTGCATGATGGATGAAGATAAATACTTTATTCCTGCCGGTCCAGCAGAAGCCGAGCTGCGTGTAGTAAACTCACGCTTCATTGCCAGCCTTGCGCCAGCCTTCAGCGTGGAAGAAGCGCGGAATTTCCACAAGAACATCCGGCTGCGCTTCCCTGATGCGACACACCACGTACCGGCATTTGTGATTGGGCATGGGCGTAGCGTCATCACACACTGTTCTGATGATGGTGAACCATCGGGGACGGCTGGCAGACCGGCTCTGGCAGTCCTGCAAGGCAGCGGATTA
>DNSH01000019.1 GCA_003499715.1 Candidatus Mesolinea sp.
CCAAAGGGTGTTATATATTGCCAACAATTGAACAGCCCCGAGCGGCGCACTTATCCAGAAAGGTGGAGGGACCGGCCCGATGATACCTTGGCAACCACCAGGCAAAACCTGGACGGTGCCAATTCCGGCAGAGTTGTAATCTGGAAGATGAGAGGCGTGTCTGCATATATCATGTGCCCCTCTCTCTGCAAGGGGTAATTTTTTTAAAGAGACTGGAGGTTTCTGTTTATGAGTACGACTTTTATGAAGTCACCAAAGTATTTGTTTACGTCTGAATCGGTTACTGAGGGGCACCCCGATAAAATGTGTGACCAAATCAGCGATGCGATTGTGGACGCTGCCCTTCGGGACGACCCTTCTTCCCGCGTCGCCATCGAGACAATTACCAAAACCGGCTTTGTGCTGGTTACTGGCGAAATGACCACGCAAACCTATGTGGACGTGGAGAAACTCGTGCGTGAGGTGGTCAATAGCATTGGCTATGACCGCGGAAAAAAGGGCTTCGATGCAGCAACTTGCGCGGTGATGGTCGCAATTTCAGCACAATCACCAGATATTGCCCGGGGCGTGGATCGCAATGGTAAGGTTTTGCCGCTTGAATACACTGAAGAGTATATCGAGGCTGGCGGCGCTGGGGATCAGGGTATGATGTTTGGTTTTGCCTGCGATGAGACCGAAGAGCTCATGCCGCTGCCCATTTCGCTGGCGCATAAACTCACCCGCCAAATGGCAACAGTGCGCAAAAATGGCACACTGAAGTGGATGTATCCTGATGGCAAAAGCCAGGTAACCGTGGAATATCATCATGGCAAACCAGCGCGCATTGATACGGTGCTCATTAGCACGCAGCATGCCGATAAACTCTATGGGAAAACGATCTCCAATGAGCAAATCCGTGAGGATCTAATTGAGTTTGTCATCAAACCAGTCTTACCCGAAGAGCTGGTGGATGATGACTTGAAAATCTACACGAACCCTACAGGCCGCTTTGTCATCGGCGGACCGCTTGGTGATTCCGGCTTAACAGGTCGCAAGATCATCGTCGATACTTATGGCGGAATGGGCAGGCATGGGGGCGGCTGCTTCTCCGGCAAGGATCCGACCAAGGTTGATCGCTCTGCGGCTTATGCTGCCCGTTGGGTGGCAAAAAATGTGGTGGCAGCAAAGCTTGCCTCGCGCTGTGAAGTGCAGGTTTCCTATGCCATCGGTCGTGCCGATCCCCTAAGCGTGAACGTGGAGACCTTTGATACCGGTGTGGTTGCAGATGAAAAGATTGCGCAGGCTATTACGCAGGTGTTTGACCTTCGCCCGCGTGCGATAATTCATGATCTCGACTTGCTGCGCCCGATTTACCGACCCTTTGCGGCGTATGGCCATTTTGGGCGTTTGGATTTGAACCCCACCTGGGAACAAACCAACCGCACAGAGGTGCTGCGCCAAGCTGTAGGTCTATGAAGGTTAACAGCTAGCGGATCCTCAAAATAAAAAAACAGCCCCTGATGAAAATCAAGGGCTGTTGTATTTTTGGCGATAATCGAGCTTATCGTTTTGTATAGAAGATTAATGCCAAGATTCCAGACAACGCTGCCATAGCAGCCAAGCCGATCTTGACCTTATCGGAAACCAAGGTTCGCCACATGCGGGCTGGCTCTGCCTTTTCTGCCTGATCCGAGAGTTGAGGATATGTTGAGATAATTTGACCGGCTTTATCCTCTTGCAAGCCTAAGATCAGCGGTTCCACAGTAACGCTTTCAGGGATCGCAGATAGGATTGGCGGTTCCGCTTCAGTTGGTATAGGTGTTGCCTCCGGGGTAGGAGTAACCGCTTCCCCACTTCCCTCAACACCTTCCTCTGGAGGAAACGATGGCGCTTCAACAACTGGGACTGCCGTTTCGATGCCACCGCCGGCTTCCTCACCCATTTCTTGATCAGTTTCATCAATCGAGGTAATGGTGAAAGAGGAACCGCCTCCCATGCCACTGCCCTCAGCGCCTTCGCTCAATCCACCTGGATATCCCCAAGTGAAGATGAGCGGTTCCGGCTTCTCATCGGATGATTTGACGGCAAAAGTCTCAGCTTCCATCGTTGGGCTTTCCATTTGGGTTGCCATCGGCGTCGAGAATTGATTAAAGAAGAACTCACTGCTGAAAACGATAGCTAAAAGCAGGACTGCCGTGAGGGCAACATAGCTAAAAGCTGGGTAGAGTTTTGGACCTGGCTTATAAGCGCGGGCTTGTTCCTGGCTTAAAGTGAAATTATGTGGAGCCGGCTGTTTGGGCAGCTCGCGCAATGCTACCTTAAGTTGCGTGTATTCTTTTAATTTTTTCTGCAACGGCAAAGAGCGTGCTAAACGCTCTTCGAATTGCTTTCTTTCCTTCTCGTTTAGTGCATCGTCTAAGTAAGCGTTCAACAGCTCTAAGTCACGTTGGGATAGAGTTTCTTGCCTTTTCATGATTTTTCCTCATCATTCAGACGAAATTTTTCAGGCAAGAGTTCCCCAAAACCTTGTAAACAAGACTGCATTTTTTGACGGGCGCGCGAAAGACGGCTTTTTACTGTTCCAATCGGACGATGAATGATTTGGGCAACCGAAGCATAATCCTCTCCGGAGATATCGACTAACACCAACACAATCCGAAATTTTTCCTCCAGGTTTTCGAGGCAGGACTGAATGGCTTGCTGAATTTCCTCATTGCTGGCGTTCTGTTCTGGACCAGGAGAGTTGTCTTCCATCCACTCAGCGGAATCGATCAGCTCGCCTTCGCTGTTTTCTGGCTGGAGAGGTACGCTTGGCCGGCGGTTTATGCGGCGAAGCTCGTCGTAACAGGCGTTGGTAACAATGCGCAGAAACCAACTCTTGAAGGAGCCCCCCCGATATGTATCGAGCTTGCGGTACATCGAGATAACAGCTTCTTGAGTGGCATCAGCTGCAGCTGCCGGGTCATCCATGATGTGATAAGCAACGTTGTAAGCCAGGTCTTGGTATTGCAAAACCAGGGTGTTGAAGGCATCTAAATCGCCTTCGAGGGCTTGTTCGATTAATTCTTGTTCAGTCATAAACGCTACCGGTGCAAGTCTTGCGCCATTCATACTGAACTTGCACTTGTATTTTACTTGAAAATCCTGTGATTGAGGCTGAAGAAAATGTTCAGCTTATCCATGTTTGAAAATTTTTAATTTAGACAATACCTTCGCCCAAGGGATCCCCATGACATAGAAGCGCGACATGCTCCGGTAGCTACCGCCTTACTCACTCCATCGCGATATTCCCAACATCATGACCTGTTCCGACATAGCTATCATCTCTACGATGATCCGGCTCATTTGCCGCATTGTTGTTTTAGAAAGGCTGTTTTGGATCGGGTGTAAAAGTGCAAAAATGTTTGTCATAAGCTTTTTGTTATGAGTTTTAGTCTTGGTCGACTCCTACTCTACAACAAAATGCATTTTCACTTCACCTTATTTTTGTCGAAAGTATTG
>DNSH01000095.1 GCA_003499715.1 Candidatus Mesolinea sp.
GTGGTGAGCAAAACGAGGAGTGCCATAATCCCCCAGAGCGCTAAAATCATCAAAAACACCAAGCCCATGCCTATCCCAGCGATTGCTAAACCTTGTAACAAGATGTTTGTCATGATGAGCTGCCTTAGACGGGCATATTGCCGTGTTTGCGTGCGGTGGTACTTTCCACCTTATTAGCCAGCACATCCAGCGCTTCAATGAGCTTCTGCCGCGTCTGCGCCGGCTCAATGACCTCATCGATATAGCCAGCATGCGCTGCAGCATAAGGGTTCAAGTATTTCTGGCGGTACTCTTCTTCCAAGCGCTTGCGCTCGGCTTGTGGGTCTGCTGCTGTGCTGATCTCTTTGCGGTAAAGGATATTGACCGCCCCCTCTGCCCCCATCACCGCGATTTCTGCGCTTGGCCAGGCGTAGGTAATATCCGTGCCCAAATATTTACTGCTCATCACCACATACGCTCCACCATAGGCTTTGCGCGTCACAACGCTCACCTTAGGCACGGTGGCATTGGCGTAGGCATAGAGCACCTTGGCGCCATGGCGGATCACGCCGCGATGTTCCTGGTCGATGCCAGGCAAAAAGCCGGGTGAATCTACAAAGGTAACAATCGGCAGGTTAAAGGCGTCACAGAAGCGCACCATACGGGTGATTTTATCGGCGGAGTCGATGTCCATCACGCCAGCCATGGACTCGGGTTCCTGCGAGATGATGCCGATAGGCTTTCCATTTAGCCGTGCCAAACCCACAATCGCGTTGGTGGCAAAGCCAGCTTGCAGTTCGAGGAACGAACCAACATCAACAATTTGCGGAATGGCGGTGTGCATGCTGTAAGCTTCCTGTGGGTTTAGCGGCACCAAGCTGTTAAGCGCTTCAGCTCGCCGATATGGATCATCCTCAGGCAGAACTTGCGGGGCTTGATCGATATTATTCGAGGGGAGATAACTGAGTACCTTCCGGCAAAGCGCGAGCGCATCCTTTTCGGTCGGGCTCACCAAATGCGCTGTGCCGCTGATGCCTAAATGCACATCGGCACCACCCAACGACTCAAAGTCCACATCTTCACCGGTTACGGTTTTGATAACCTGCGGACCGGTCAGGAACATATAGGATTGCTTTTGCACCATGATGATCAGGTCAGTGAGCGCTGGGGAATACGCTGCTCCGCCGGCACATGGTCCCATAATCAAGCTGATTTGCGGCACCACGCCAGAATACTGTGCATTGCGGCGGAAAATCTCGGCATATCCGCCTAAGCTCTTGACTCCTTCCTGAATGCGCGCACCACCTGAGTCGATCAGCCCGATGATCGGGCAGCCGTTCTTGGCAGCCAAGTCCATCACCCGGCAGATTTTTCGGCTGTGCATTTCACCCAAGGCTCCACCTTGCACCGTGAAATCCTGGGCATAGACGTAAACCGTGCGTCCATCGATCTTGCCATACCCGGTTACGACGCCATCGCCCAGGGGGCTTTCGGCTTGGGGGTCATTTTGCTGAACCACCAGGCTTTCAAGTTCTCTAAAAGTGCCAGCATCCAGCAGTAAGTCCAGGCGCTCGCGGGCAGTGAGATAGCCTTTGGCGTGCTGTCTATCGATACGCTCTTGCCTGCCGCCAAGTTTGGCTTGTGCCTGAATCTGTTTGAGTTTTTCTAATCGGGGGTCTTCAGACATGCATCTCCTTAATTATGATTAAAAAATATGCCGCATTGCAGGTAAGTGTCAATGGGCAAGTCATACGACCATTGTAACATTTTTAACAAATAATGGTGGTCTTTTATGGCGTCCGTCATCTTTGCATCAGCCGCTTCGATCAGTTAAGGCAATGAGGCATAGTAAAGTTCGTTCCCAAAAGCTAAAAAGACTAAGCGGTTTGTGGAGACATTAAACGCTGTAACCACTTTTCTGGGCAGATTGCCACTTTCAACATCCGCGCGCAAAATGCGGTTGAGGTTAAGCCGAAGGCTAAATTGATACAGTTCAGCTTTGTCTGCTTCCAGATAGTAAAGCGAGGGGTCTGGCGGCGGTGAATAAGCCAGCTGGGAAAAGTGCAAGTTGCCAAAATTAAGCTGGGAAGCTGCACTTGTCCGCCCGTCAACATAAGGGTAGGGGTCGTCACAGTTCACCAAGCCAGTAACATTAGAAGCTAAGCAGTGCATGGTGTGTCCATCCTCAAAAAGCAGAAACAGCTCGTCCCCGCTTCCTGCAGCCGCCACTGCGTTAGAAAGATCGACAGTCATATCCTCAAAGTAAGAATCTGGCGGTTCGGTGTAGTTCATGCTCATTCCACGGTAAATCCACAGCGCATTTTTAGCTGGGTCGAGCACAAACAGGCGACCAGAATCATAAAATGCACTTTGCAGCTTGCCCCAGCCAGAATCCGGCGGGAGCAGGCTGATAGCCACGGGGTCTTTCTTGGGCTGGCAAAACAAGCCGTTGCCTTCTGCATCCAGCCCAAATAAAGGTGCCTTAGCGGCATTATTGATTGGTACAGACATAACCTCCACCAGTTTGCCTACCTGAATGCCGTCCACCATGCCGGGGGCACATTTAAAATCCAAGTCTAAGTTATAGATCGAGCCTGAAGGTGACATGTGCAGCACGGCGCCAGAAGCCTGATCGAGCAGGTATAGCTCGTTTCCAATGCTTACCAGGCGGCTGATTTGTAAACTGGGCAGCTGAGAAGCCGCATAAGCAGCTCTGTAATGCAAGCGCACAGCCCCATCCAAGCGGTCCAGTGCGTTCTGTGCTTGCACGCGCAAGGCGCGCAGCTCATTGGTTTGGCGGTAATCCTCAGCCTGATCTAGCCAATTCATCACCTGGTTCCAACCTTCACGCTGTTGGGTGCTGTCACTCATCAGGGCTGCGTTCTCCGCAGCAGCTTGGGCTTGCGCCATCAAGTATTGGTACTGATTCTCTTTCCCCTGGGTAACATAAATGATAGAGGCAATCGCGACTACCAGTAATGGTATGACAACTGCCAAAAGCAGCTTGGTGCCTGAAGAAAGGCTTTCAGGCTTCGGTTCAACACTTTCGGTTTGAGCCTTTTTCCCA
>DNSH01000091.1:0-3290 GCA_003499715.1 Candidatus Mesolinea sp.
CTCAACGCACAGTTAGTTTATTTGTGGACGCTGCTTTTTACCAATAGCGATCATTTTATAGCTTACATTCCCATGTTAGCCGGCTTGGTCACGAGTCTCATTATCTATCTACTCGCTCAGGAATTAGGCTTTAGCCGGCGAAATGCGATCTTTTCCGCATTAATTTGGCTGACTTTACCGGTGGTGCAGCTGCATCTCACTTCCGTACGCCACGATCTTATTAGCACTTGGTTGTTCTTATCGACATTTTATTTCTTCCACCGCTGGGGAAAAACGCGAGAGTTTGCTTATCTTCTGCTTTCTGCCTTAGCCTTAGCACTTGTTGTGGGTACGAATTTTTCGATTGCAGCATACCTGCCAGGGATGGTGCTGATGCTGCTCTTGGGTTTTGTTTTTTACCGTTATTCTTTCAAGCAGGTATTGCAATGGGTCGGGGTAACCTTGCTCTGCTTTTTGCTGTTCAGTTCGCCGATTTATGTTAGCAACACAGTTTATTTTGGCTCGCCCTTAGGACCAGATGCTGCCCAAATGACGAGTGCAGCAGTAGCCGAAGAAATGCCGGTTGGAAAGTACATTGTCGTTAACGCTACGCGATGGTTTTACCAGCTGCTGGATTTCTCTTGGCTGCCACAGCCTGTTCAGCAAGCTTTAGTATCCGCTAAAGCGGGGCTCGCGAGGTTGGTTTTTACGCCGTTAGGTCTGAATTTGGAAGGTGACATTGCGACGCTGGATGCACATCGCTTTACCTGGGGCAGGCTCTACCAATTGCAAGAGGACGAAGCTTGGTTTGGGCTTATTGGAGGACTGCTCATTTTTCCGACCAGTTTAGCAGCCTTTGTGCAAGGTCTCAAGAGGAAGGACATCTTGCGCATCATGCCCTTTGTGTTTTTTCTTACCGTGCTCATCACCTGCAGCCTAATCCGGCCAGGATGGACTCCATTTGATGGGCGCTATTTCATGCCTTTGGCGGCGATGTGCATGGCTTTTCTCTCCTTATGGCTGCAAGGAAAGGGCGCAAAAGGAGTTGAAGCCATTGTTGTGGCTGTGTCAATTTTCAGTATGGCTATGGTTGGGCTATTCAACCCTGCCAAGCAGGTAATCGGTGGAGCAGCAATATGGAAGATGAACCGCATCGATATGCTCACACGGCAGTCGTATTCTTCGAAGGAAATGCTCTACTTAGCCGAAGCCATCCCCAGCGGTGCAACTTTAGGTGTGGCTGCTAAGCCACAAAACTATCAAGAATATGGCCTTTTTGGTGCAGACTTTAGCCGAAAAGTTGTCAATATCGACCCATTGGAGAACATCGCGGACCTCAATTGGTTGGATGCACGTGGCGTGAAATATTTGCTCGTCAAAGCAAGCGATGTTGGCGGGTTGCACCCTCCACAAGAATTTCGCTATGTAGATAGCTTGGGCGATTGGATCCTCTACCAACGGGAAACACCTAAAAGCTCACAAGCTTGGATCAGTCATCAGATTGGTACAATACCCGCGATTACTTAGTCAGTTTGCTAAAACCATAGTTGAAGCGATAGGCTAAGCAATAAAAAAAACCGGCCTGCATAACCAAGCCGGTTTTCTTTCTAATTAAAATTTATTAGCCAATCATTAGCTCAGGACTTTGACGTCCTGCGCTTGAGGGCCCTTAGCGCCCTGAACGACGCTAAATTCAACTTGTTGTTCTTCTTTCAGGGTCTTATAACCATCGCTAATAATAGCGCTGAAATGAACGAATACATCCTTTTCTCCCGATTCGCGGGCGATAAAGCCATATCCTTTTTCGCTGTTAAACCATTTAACAGTGCCAATCTCACGTTCTGCCATAACTACTAATCCTCCAGACAACTCTAAACAAAAATATTTATGTTTCTGGTCATTCTCGATTAGATGTTATGACCTAACTTGAACTTCCAGCAACTTCACTTGTTTATACTACACATAGCGTTTCTCGTCAATGCCAACCAGTATCTACAAACCGAACTATTTATCAGTTAAATCGGTTTTAACGGCAGGTGTATTGGCTTTTTCGGAAAGCATGCGGTTGATTGCCACTGCAGCCTTGCGCCCAGCGCCCATTGCCAAAATCACGGTGGCTCCACCCGTAACGATATCCCCGCCGGCGTAAACGCCAGGCAGCGAGGTCTCCATTGTCTCTGGATCCACAACCAGATGACCATAACGGTCGAACTTGAGCTCAGGTGTGGTGCGTTGGATGATGGGGTTGGACGAGTTTCCAATTGCTACGATGACAATATCAATGGGAATCTCATACTCCGAATCGGGGATGGGAATTGGCCGGCGGCGGCCACTCGCGTCCGGCTCACCTAATTCCATCTTGATGAGACGAATGCCGCTCAAGTGCCCTTCCTGATCCCCAAGGAATTCTATGGGATTCCGCAAGAATTCGAAGTTAACGCCTTCAGCTTTGGCATGCTCAATCTCCTCGAAACGCCCTGGCATTTCTGCTTCACTGCGTCGATAGATAATCGAGGCTTGGCTAGCGCCTAAGCGCAATGCTACACGCGCCGAATCCAAGGCTGTGTTGCCACCGCCAATAACCGCTACACGCTTATCTGCCATATCCAAGATGGGCGTATCTGCCTGAGGGTAAAGGTAAGCCTTCATCAAATTCACACGTGTTAAAAACTCGTTGGCGGAATAAATGCCGATGAGGTTTTCGCCTGGGACGTGAAGGAAGTTAGGTAAGCCAGCCCCTGTGCCGATGAACAAGGCGTCAAACCCATCCCGCTGGAGCAGATCCTGGATCGTTAGGGTAGCGCCGACGAGCACATCGGGCACAAACTTTACTCCTTGGTCAGCTAATTGTTGTACTTCTTTGCCGACGATGGCTTTAGGTAAACGAAATTCGGGGATCCCGTAGCGTAACACGCCGCCAAAATCGTGGAAAGCTTCGAAAACTGTTACATCATGGCCCGCTTTGATTAAGTCTCCTGCACAGCTCAATGAGGCGGGTCCGCTGCCGACCAAAGCGACCTTATAACCGGTGGGTTCAATTTCTGTTTTCTCCTTCTCAACAGGATGCTCCGCTAAATAATCGGATACGTAGCGCTCGAGTGCGCCGATGGCAATAGCTTTCCCCTTTTTATTCAAGATACATGCGCCCTCACATTGCTCTGTTTGTGGGCAAACGCGGCCGCAAACGCGGGGTAAGGTATTGTCCTTCAGCACAAGAAGGGCTGATTCTGTGAGTTTATCTTCCAAAATAAGCTGAATAAATTGGGGAATCTTCACCGCGACTGGGCAACCATCCACACAACGGGGATTTT
>DNSH01000091.1:3514-4405 GCA_003499715.1 Candidatus Mesolinea sp.
CATCACTTGGCGAGCCTTAGGCTTTGCGATAGGCTCTGGCAGCTCAGTCTGGATTTCGACAAGTTTAGGCTCTAACCGACAAGTTTCCAAATGGTTATATGTGCTGTTCCTGATTTGCAAAGTGTCAAAGTCAACTAAGTGCCCGTCAAATTCGGGGCCTTCCACGCAGGTGAAGCGCACCTGATCGCCTACCTGCACGCGGCAGCCGCCGCACATACCAGTTCCATCCACCATAATAGGGTTAAGGCTGACTTTCGTTGGAATCTGGTATGGCTTGGTGATATCGGCAATGCTGCGCATCATAGGCACCGGGCCAACCGCTAAGGCATAATCAAAACGCGCGCCGTGGTCTAATAGTTGCTGAAGCTGCATGGATGTGAAGCCATGAAAACCAAAAGAGCCGTCATCTGTGGTGAAGTAAACTTCATCGGAAATGGCTTCAAATTCATCCTTGAGGATAATTAAGTCCTTTGACCGTGCACCAACTATCGCAGTAACGTGATTACCAGCTTCTTTTAATGCTTTCGCCACGGGAAAAGCAACTGCGGCGCCTACACCTCCAGCCACAATCAGCGCCCTGCCATAATTTTCAATCTCGGATGGTGTCCCCAATGGGCCTAAGATATCCAAGATCTTCTCGCCCGGTTCTAGCTCGCAAAGGAGGCGGGTTGTCTTACCCACCGCTTGAATGATAAGGGTGATCGCGCCGGTTTGAGGATCACGGTCTACGATCGTGAGTGGAATGCGTTCGCCTAATTCCGTCACACGCAGCATAACAAACTGACCAGCACGGGCTTTGGTTGCAATGAGAGGGGAATACACCTCAAATTGGGTAATGGTTTCAGCTAAGAGCTTTTTCGTAAGAATTAATCCAAAGTTTGAATAATCCAG
>DNSH01000092.1:0-10308 GCA_003499715.1 Candidatus Mesolinea sp.
GGCTTGAGAACTTCTCCATAAGACCAGCTGTGAATTGTATCGGGGGATGCTAAGCTAATGCGAAGCGCTTTCATTTGTTTATTTTCCACGCGTGCCTCCAAAACCGTGAGCGAGGGTTATTAACACAAAAATGACGCTGGGAATTATCGTTCCCAGGTTCATCATTCGCTTGTGTTTGCTTAATTCATGCAAATTTTTAGTATACTACGCAATCTTTAATTTTGTCAAATTTTTTGGGCTCGTCTAAGGTTTTATCCCCATTCATTTCCTCAAAGGGATATCTATCGTAAAAGTGCTGCCTTCGCCTAATTTACTCTGCACATTGAGTTTACCACCATGCTTTTCTACCACCGATTTAACAATTGACAGACCTAATCCTGGACCGGGGCTATCAAAGGTCTCTCCATCTTCAACATGAAAGTAACGTGTAAACAACTTTGGCTGATCCAGTGGCGCAATTCCTTTGCCATTATCCTTAACTTCGATGCGCACTTTAGAAGCATCCTTCGTCGCGCTAATCCATACTTCACCACCCACATGATTAAATTTGATTGCATTTTCTACTAAGTTAAATACCGCCTGACGGAGCAAAACCCGGTCAGCAACGATATTCGGATTGCGCAGCCCGCTGAAATCTGAATGCAAAGTTACTTGACGTTGTTGGGCTTGTAGATCTAATGTAGAAACAATTTCAACAATTAATTCTTTTAGATCGAAATTGATTGGCTTTACTTCTTCATCCGAATCCAACATTTCCATGCTCATCACTTTGCTGACCAAGCCAGACATGTTTTCGATGCTGAGTAAGATTCGGCTGATGTATTTTTCTTGCTCCTCGCTGAGATTGCCGATGTTCTTGAGTAAATTTACATACCCGCGCATCAGCTGAAGCGGAGAAAGTAAATCGTGACTAATATTGGTAACAAATTCGTTTTTTTGCGCGTTTATACGTTTCTGCCATGCTGTATCATTGAGCAGTAAAACCTTACCAGATTGCCCATCTTGGGTTTTGACCGAAAAAACACGTGCTTCATATTCCAGCCCCTTCTCAACCGTTAAACGGAAAGGTTCTCCAGAATCGCTTGTCGCTATAAGTGCGTCGCTCAGCTCTGGGCAATTCGATTTTAGGTCTTTTATACTACGCAAAGGCGTTCCAGCTCCTTTTGTGAGCAGCTGCGCAGCTGCAGTATTGGCAAAAAGGACCTCATTCGCGCGGTTGATGATCAACACGGGATCAGCTAAAGCCTGAAAAGCTGCTTCTAACCAAGCTTTCTCAGTCTGTATTTTCACTGCCTGCTCTTTCGTACTCAGTGCGGCTGAAGCCCGATAAGCTAACTGCTGGTAAAAGTGGATATCATCCTCCTCAAACCAATGGTTTTGGTCAAATCCAACCCACAGCACACCGATTGCATCACCATTATTATTGAGTCTCAAGGCAACAAGGGATTTTGGATAGGGTAAGCCTTCGCGCGATCCAAAATACTGGTCATCTTTGATATCACTCAGTATGAGCTGATCTAAGTTCCCCAACTTTTCCAATATTATCACGTCCAGATAGGCATAGACGCGGGTTTGTTCTCCCTGGCCGATCCGCAGACGCATTTCTCTGCGGTCCGGGTCACGCGTAGGGTTGAACAAGATCAGGCGGGCAGAGCTGGCATCCCGACCAAGCGCTGCTCTCAGGATTGAGGTGAGCAGTAAATCATAAGCTTCACGCGAGTAGTATGAAGGGTCTAACGAGAGCAAGCGCGATTGCGTATCCTGACGCACACGCAAGTTCTCGCGCAGGTCATTTAGTGCCTTATAAAACTTCGCCTCACTGGAAGATTTGGGTTTAAGTTCCTCATCTTCTTCGTAATTCCCAAGCGTAAGTTTTCCGAGCTGATCCACAGCCTGATTAAATGCATCCGGCACTTCTTGCTCGAGGATGAACCGAAAGGGATTCCATTCAGCATAATTCCATCGGCTTATCGTTTGACAAGTGACAGTAGCAGCCAAAAGACTTGGGAAAAGCGAACTTGCTTCGAGTAAAAATTGCTCGAAAATAGTAAGGAGATTATTCTCTCCCCAACTAAGTGACACGGTCAAGCGCATGAGCAGTGTCAGCGGCAGTAAGTAGAGAAAAGCGAGCAAACCGTTGAGCAAAACTGAGTTTTTACTTTTAGCGCTGCCCGCTGCTTCGGTGCGGCTGGAGTGCCAAGTAAAAAGCACCGTCAGCGTTACAAGCATGAGGCTAACGGTTGGATCCTGATTAAACATCAAAGTTTGAATTAACCCTGAACCTAAAGCGAAAACACTTGCCAGAATAGGTCCAACCAAGCCGACAGCAGCAAATGCAGGGATTAACCCCAGCAGAAAAATTTGTGGCTGAATTAAGACCCCATGAGCTGCTAATACTACACCCTTAAATAGCGGGAAATGAACCAAATAATTAACGGGGAACACAACTAAGGCTAACAAAACTGCCCATTTAATTTCTCGGCTGCCCATTTTGACGCCAGATTTGTGTAAACGCCAAAGCTGCCAAATGATACCGGTTAAAACCAACCCTTCTAAAATCAACACCGGCAGCGGTTGCATTGCAATGAATGTATTATTCTGATGATAAATGGAAGTGTAAAAGAGGTATGCCATGGCGTTAGCTAAATTATAGCACGCCAGTGGTAAATCTATCAGTTTTAAGCAACAAACTTAGGCTAAATTACGGATCGCGCTGCTGAATAATTTCCTTGATTTTAGTAATTACTTCTGGAACTGTAAGTGCATCGGTATTAATCACCACGGCATCGGGGGCAACACTGAGCGGAGCTACCTTGCGCGTTGAATCATACGCATCACGTCGTTTAAGCGATTCAATCACATCATCCAAGCAAACGCAGTTCCCGCGCGCAATTTCCTCAGCGTAGCGGCGTTTAGCCCGAACCTCAACGGAAGCATCTAAGTAGATTTTTAGATCTGCCTCCGGTAAAACGACAGTGCCAATATCACGCCCGAGCATCACAATCTTGCCGCGCTCAGCGATTCTTCGCTGCTGACGGGTCATTGCCTCTCGTACACCAGGATAAGAGGAAACCAAGGACACATTTTGGTTTACCTCTGGTGAGCGAATCTCCCACGTGCGGTCGAGCCCGTTTATCAAAACGTCAAACGGACGTCCGTCCTCTACGCTCCGGGGCAAGACGTCAATTTCGATTTGCTCGGCGAGTTTGGTAACTGCGTCTTCATCTTGAAGATCAATGCCCTCTGCTAAAGCCTGCCATGTTACCGCGCGGTACATGATGCCTGTATCCAAGCAAAGGTAACCTAATTCCTCAGCTAAAAGGCTGCCCACCGTAGTTTTTCCGCTGGCAGCCGGTCCGTCAATTGCAATCGTACGTGGGAACGGTTTGAAAGCTTCAGTTGGTGTGGTCACGGGTTCGCTCCTGTGAACAAATCCTCTCGGATCCAGAAAATTGCCATGTTCGGGTTTGTCGTAAAGGTTTGCGTAAAAACGCCTTTCACAAGTTCAATCGGTGTCAGGGTATCCCAGGCGATTTGGCGGCTAGCGACAATATCCATCCCCCTATAGGGTTGACCTGGTTTCAGCTGCCAGTCGGGATGGGAAAGTATGACTTCTGGGCTCTGGCTCTCAGGCAGCACTAATGGCATGTTCACTTGACCAAATTGACGGAAAATCCAAGCATAACCCGCTATATTGGGGTCCATTATGGCTACGGAAGCCGTCTCAGGTTCAAAGGTATTCAAACGCTCAAATTCATGCAACACTTTGGATATTTCATCGGCAGAGTCCAATACAGGCGTATCCGACCAAATGAAAGCAGCTTGTTTTGCTTTAATGACCGTGCTCGAAAGCGTCAGGCTTAAGCTTGAAACGAGTAAAACTAAAGTAAGTGCCGACGCTGTTCCCTTACCTGCGGCTTGGAAAGACCAACCTAAGCCGGTAAAAAGATATACCAATCCAAGTAACACAAGCCCTAAGCCAAAAGCCAAGCCTTGCTGAGTAAACGCGAGTGTGCCAGGGAAAGTATTGAGAAAAGATTTCAAGCTTATTGATAGATACACACAAAGAACTAAGCTAATAATAAACACCCACAAGCTTACCCGGGGTAAATCTGTTTTTAGAGTAACCAGCCGCTCAATCTCACTGAGCGCTAAAATCCAGAGGGGTATCTGCACGAAAGCTAAGCCGCCAGATCCTAAATTTACAAATAAAATAGTCCCTACTAAAAAAAGTAATCCGAGCAAGCTGAGGGCTTGTTTCCCTCTTGCGCGCTCTTTCCACGCATGTACCGTTGAAACTAGAGCCAATATCAATGGGCAAATGCTATATATAGCCCAGCGGTAGAGCTGAGCCCAAGCCGGCAATGAACCAGCTTTAGAGCCTTCGCGTGCAAAGCCAACGAATCCACCCGCAATTCCGCTTAAGCCGGCTGGATCCAATCCAAAAGAGGTAGATAAAATCAGCAGCGTGAGCACAAAGCTTATCGCAAACTTGGTTGGGGATCTGCGGATGGGGCATATATTTAGCAGGGAAGATGCAAATTCCTTTAATGCTGCTTTGTTAATCAAATAGGCAATTCCAAGCGCAATCAATAGTACCAACAGAATAGCCCAAGCCCATGGACCGCCGAGGATTGCCACCGCCAAAGCCACCCCCACGCCAATGGGTTTGCCCGCAAAGAAAAAGGTGAACGCCCAGGTAAAGCCAGCCAATACAAAAATCGCGCTGCCAGCCTGACGGGAAAGGATAAAAAGCGTTGGGTCAAGCGCCAAAGCTAAAGCTAGCCCAAGGGTGAGAAATGGACTTAACCTCTGCCGCCAGATAAGTGGTAAGAGTGCTAAGCTGGCGCCCGCCAAAGCCGGCCAAAAGCGCGCCCAAAAATCATTGGCTTGCATAACTGTAAAGGTGGCTGCAGTTAAACCTTGATAAGCCGCATTAACCGCAGTCTCTACAGGCAAGTTGCGCGCCACCTGGAGCGCTTTCCAGGCGGCTTGTGCCTCCCCCGCTGAAAACGGGATTGAGCCTAAGCCCACCAGGCGCAGGCACAGCCCGAGCATAAAAACAGCCAAAACACTCAGCTGGATTTGGGTATCAGAAAGATACTTATTATGAGAAATAGTTACTACCTCTGTCATTTCATTGACCTGTTTCATAGGCATAGATTCTGGCGCCGGGCGAGTCGAATACCAGTTGGAGATGCTCCTGAAACTTGCTTTCATCCAAGGGATAAGTCCTCATTTCCAAATCGCCGACGTACACATACCTAATTTGATATTTATCCAATATTGCTTTCGCATCCTGCCAGTCATGCGTACTATAGAGTGTGCGGATGTCATTTTGCCGGTTGCCCATCTCTAGGTAACCGCCGCGCCATTGAGCTTCATGCCCAATCCAACCTAAAACCGTGGGCATGCCAGAGAAAGTGGAAACCGAAGCATAAGTCGTGTAGCTGCCGCCGGTATCGGCTACGGCTTCAACCATCACACCCAAAGGCGCTTGCTTGAGCCACTCCACCGCTTGCATTTGGTCCGGCCAGACAGCTTTATAGTATGCCGTTCCATCCAAAGTCAATTGATCAAAGGATGGAATCCCGCCAATTTTATTCCACATTGCAATGACGGGGTAAACCAAGCCCATCGCGATGCCGCAAATGCATACGACAGCTAGCGCCATCTTCCAGCGGCGGCTCACGAGCTCCACGAGCGCCCAGAGCATGCCAAGGGCAAATATACCCAAGATGACGTAATCCAAGGGGCTGGAGCCTAAAGCGCCTAAGTTTTGATTAAAACGCTGAAAGACTGCATCGTCGCGATACAATCCAAGATACATTGCTGTCATTCCCAACAATAACATCCCAAAGGGGAAAAGTTTCTCCCAAAGCTTAGCTTTTCCTGAGCTGCGAATTAACTGAACGAGCATATAGCTGCCAGCTAGTGACCATAAAATCCAGGCTTGGAAATAGAACTTAAAGATCGTATTCATCCGTGTGCCGAAGTTATCCCGTAGGTAGACAAACTCCGGCGCCAAGGTGAGCAGCAAGCCCAGGATGAGCATGAAGAGCACAAATGTGTGGGTTGGTTTTTCTTGATTTCCGGATTCCGGGCTCTCAGCCTGGGCTTTATGCTTGCCTAATAAAGCATTCAGCGCCAAAAAGCTGAGTAAAAAGAGCGTGATCCACGTGCCGGGTGCTTTCAGGCGGTTAATGAGCGCCTGCCACAAGGGGTTTACGCCGGGAGTCGCACCCTGTAAGCCCAGAAACAATTGATTGAGGGTCGGAAGCTTCGTCCCAATAAAAGCAAGTCCCCATGAGAAAACAAATAAGAAGATAAACAATCCAAAAGTAATAGAAAGTGCGGGCTTTACAGCGCGTTCTTGTGGCTGGGTAAAAAAGTGCGCCAACAATCCGGCGAAAAGCGGCAGCAAGAGAGGTCCGAACATGATCCAGAAGTAATGCCCCTGGGTGAAGAAAGCCAAACTGGGCAAAATCCCGCCAGCTTGGGAGGAAAAGCTGAGGAAGAATGGGAAATACAGTAATATCGCTGGAATGCCTAAGCCAAAACACAACAGGAAAAACTCGCCAATTCTGCGCGCGCTCCAGCCCAGGCGCTGATATTGCCCGTAAACCAGAGCAGCGGCAATCAGCAGCAAGTAGAATGGGAAATCCCAAGTGTTCAGAAAAGCTAAACCGCCCAGCGTCAGCACAGCGAGCGCCATCTCAGGCAGCTCCCAAGGCAGCGTCCATCGTAAGATCCGCGTTTCACCCTGCCAACCGCCACGGATGGCATTCAAAGCTTGGCTGATAGCCAGGAGTACAAAGGGCATTGCCAGTGGATGGGGATGCAAGTCCGAAAGTAAATAGGTGAAGAAGGGAAACTCGTCAATCACCTCGAGTGACGCGCCGCTCAGCGTGAAATCTTGCACCACACGGCTAGCCCCCCACCATTGCACTCCGCCCAGGCGCAGCGGGAACCAAGAGAAACTTGGCGGCGGTGTGGTGAGCTCCTTGAGGTTAATCCATTGCCAGAAAGACGAAACGGTCTGCCCAGCAGAATCCTGCGACCAAAACAATCCACGGGAGTGCAAAATATCTAAAAAGCCATGCCAGTTAGAGACTATAAGCAGCATAAAGGGGGCCAGTAAGCTAGCGGTGTAGACCCAACCTGGAATCTTCCCCTCTTTATGCTGATTCCCCGCCAGAAGGTCAAAGAGCACGCCATAAGCTCCAATTGCCGTGAGCGCAAACCACAGCGCAGACATCAGATTATAGCCGATAGCAGCATCCACGCCGCTCACGCGGATGAGCATCGCTGCCAGTACATAACCAAAGTAATAATAGGAAATGGCATAGCCCGAAAGCCACGGGTCATTCGGCGGGAAGGTTGGCGAGCGCAAGATGGCATTGATGAACGCCATTTCCATCGGTTTTTCTGTGCCGATGATAGCTGGGTTGGCAGCCCGCACGAGCGTCCAAAGCCTAAAAGCAACTAGAAAAATTACTTCAGTTGTGAAGATCAGCCGACGGTTCGTCTTTATCCAAGCCCACAATTCCTTAGCACGTCCGCCGCGCAAAACGAGCAGGTTGAGCACAAGCACCAGCCCTAAGGCTACCAGCTGCCCAGCCAAATCGTTATGCAGCAGCTGCAGCGAGGTGAGCAGCCAAAACAAATACCCCCACAGCAGCAAGCCTAATGGCCGGCTGAGGGCGTAACCTCGGGAAGGCAAAGCTTTAAAGAGCCTCCAGGTAAGGGGTAAGTTAATTACTGCTAAGATCAGGATTAAAACATACCAAATGATGAAGCTCGTCAAGGTAACCTCACCTGATATATCACCGTTTCGCCATTCCGATAAACTTCATCCCAAAGTATACCCTCTTGCGCCGCAAATTTACCCAATCCGCCGCCAGGATAAAATGCCTGCTCCAGCCGGCCTACTACGATATAGCTCACCTCGTACTTTTTGAGGAAACTGCGCACGTAATTCAAATCGTCGGTCATATAGAATTTATCCACCGCATCTACGCGGTTTTGCACCTCATTGGTTTGCAGGATAGCGCGCTGCTGGCGCTGGTGGTAATTCCATCCAACAACGCCTGGCAAGCCTGTGTAAATGGTATAGCGGTTCCCCCAACGGTATTCATAAGCCTGCCCTTCTACGATTACGGGTGAGCCTTGAATATTATCCTGCATCCAACGGATAGCAGCATAATCTTCCCAAAAAGGTATCGCCACGCCCATATCGTAGTAACTTGAGGTTTGCATATACTGCATACCATCCAATGTTTTCGGGGCATTCACATCGATGCGGTCGTTTATTTTATCGGTTGTGCCCATCAGCGGGAAAAGCAGCGCACTGGCGACCAAGAGAATAAGCGGAATCTGGAAAATCAACTGTGTACGCAAGGTCCACTTATGCTGGTCATTCCAGAGCGCCACAAGCGCCGTTCCCAGGGCTAAGGTGAGCAGCAGCCAGGCTTGCATATAAAGCTTGAAGACCACATTCATACGGCCGATATCCCCCACCAGGTACACCAACTCCACCACCAGCGTCTCTAACAAGGCTGTTGCGATCATGAAGAATGCTAGACGCTTGGCATCGCTTTGATCTGGCTTGAGAATGAGAACGAGCGACCAAAGACATAACGGCAGCACAATGATTGCGACGCTTACTTTCAGTAACAGCAAGATGATAAGCAGCACCAATAACACGATGCCAGAGACGGTCAAGAGCCGCCGATGCGGTTCGAGCTTTTTAAGCGCCGAGAGCGGCGTCACGGCTAACCATTGATACGTCTCCCACAGATACCAAAAGAGCACGATGAAAAGGAGCAAGCCCCAATGTGTAAAGTAAGATTTGAGCGGCGTTCGGTCACCGGTCCAAAAGCCGAGCTGGCTATAACCTGGATGAAAATTTCGATTGAAGGGTGTATAAAGCACTGAACTGAGCACAACAAGGACCAGCATTAATCCGGCAATGGTGATCACCTTGCCAAGCTTGGGATTTTTGACAAACTTTACCGGCTCCATATATCTCCAGCCGGTATAGCCCATGATAAACAGATTGAACAGCAAGAAGGTGTAGGAATCCCAAGTGTTAATCGGTTTGAGCGCACCAATCAAAAGACCGCCTAATACCAGGCTGAAAATAAACCCGATGCGATTGTCTTTTTGGTTTTCAGCCCATTTGCCATGCGAAAAGAGGAATGACATACCCCAAGCCACGGAGAAAATCACAAAGGGCATGGCAATCAAATGAGCATGCAAATCTGCATAGAGGAAGGTGAAATAGGGGAACTCGGTGATTGCTTCACCCGGGATGGTGCGGCTCGCCATCCAGTACCAATCACCCGGGTAAAGCGGCATAGGTATGTCCTGCAGGACCATACCAAAACCTTTAAAAAACCAGCCGATTTTCTGAAAGACTGAAGCCCCTTCCATCAGGGCACCAGCGGCGCCCATGGAGGCTAAGGTATCGGTAAGCAGCTTCAGGTTGCCAAGGTTCCCTAGGAATGCGAGTAGCAAGGCGGTCCACAGCCCAGCCCAAAACGGCTGCCCAAACAGCTTCTGCAGCTCTGGGCTGTCTTCACCTTTCTTACCCGCGATGATGCGGCGGGTTAGGTTCCAACCTACACTGTAAGCCCCCATTACTAATAACGCATACCAGAGAGGCAGCACGATGTTATAAGCCACAGCTGGGATAATGCCCAATAGCTTAATTGGCATACCTAGGATGACAAAACCAAAGTAATAGTAATTAATGTAACCGCCGGCAAACCATGGGTCGTAAGGCGGAAAAACTGTGCTCTTAATGACTGCATTAAGATAAGAGAAGTCCATAGGCTTCTCCCCACCCTTGAAGGGATGCCAAAGATCGGGATTTTGGTAACGCACCCATAAGAAAAACAAAAAAGCTGCCAGTCCAATTAGCTCAATAATTAAATAGCGCTTCCAGTTTTGCGCCAGTTCCCGAGCGAAGTCCTTTCGCTTTAGAAAGCCGAGAACCAACCCAGCAAGCACAATAGCAACAAAGATCCCTAAGAGCAACTTACGCGTGACGAAGATGCCGGCTGAGCCTAAAACGAAGGCAAAATATCCCAACAGCAACAGACCCAATAAACGCGAAAAGGCGTACCCTTTATCTTCCAGTCCGGGCAGCGCCAGGCGGATAAACGGGTAGACTGCCAAACCCAAGATGAAGCTGAACAGGTAAAACACGATTACCGCCACAGCTTGGTTGGAATTGACGAGCGATTCTCGGGCGAACAGCTCCGACCACGTTCCATTTTCGCGCTGAATCTGCTTTTGCTCTTC
>DNSH01000092.1:10500-15420 GCA_003499715.1 Candidatus Mesolinea sp.
GAGAGGTCCACAGCGCCAAGGATTTTTCGAACTTGTTGGATATTAAAATCGGAAGTCTTCTTGAAAATTAGCACTTTGGGGTGGTCATATACCGAGAAAGCTTCCTCAGCGAATTGATCATTAAATTCCCAGGGACCTAACCTCGGATACGAAGTAAAAGTCTGGATGAGATAGAAACCAAGATCACCCGCGAACATCCCAGGCTCAGCAATGTTGTAGCAAGTCACCACGTCCATCTCATCCGGGCAGCCCAACAGGCTGCGATAGTACTGGGTGGTAAGCGGATAGCGCTCTGGGACGCGGGTGGTAGTGCCCCACTGGCGGTTGGAGCTGATGAAAATGTAATCGCCTTGCTGCAGGATGCTTATAAAGCGCTCTAACTTCGACGTATCATCGGGCCAATATAGTTCCAGGTTTAGGTCGCCGCGGAAGATGCCGCCAGCATCGCTATAAGGAACGTAACCAGCTTTCGCGACGGGTAAGGCATCATCCCAAGAGGATTCGTGTACAGGCGCTACCGAAGCAACAGCGATTTGGCCATCACCAGCAATCAATTCCAGATCAAAGCGCACCAGCTGCGGCGTGGTGATGTGCAGAGGTTGGTCCAGCTCGATGTGAAGTGCTGTTCCCTTACCATCCCCTAGATCCGTAAAAGTCCCTTGAGCTGTGCCGATCATCGGGGTTAGGTCTGATTCGGCAGAAGGCGTCAGCGTAACGCGTAAAGTTTTTTCCTCCAAACTGTTGCTCAGATCCAACACATAGGGCATCTCGACCGCGCTAATTACTCCGGGTTCGAGGACGCTTACATCCATTGTATAGCTATGCGTGGGTGTAATAGTTTCTACAATCTTAGGCAGCATTTGGGTGAAGATCTTCCCTTCCTTATCCTTCAGCGTGACTTGCGGCACACCGCTGAGAAATACCTGGGCTTGCGCATCTGACTGCCGCAACATGATCAAGTATTTTTCGCCTTCTTCTAAGAGTATCGCCGTTGGAAATCTAAAACCGAGGGACGCTGTGGATGAACTATTGAGTTTGCAAGCCGTTCCATCAGCCAATATAGGTAAATCCAGCGGCAGCCTAAGCCCATCAGCAGGCACGATGCTAATCGTAAAGCGGTTCAGAAGCTCGCTACCACTGATCTGACCATAAGTTGGAATCGAAAAATTGGTAAGCTCACCAGTAAGCTCTGCTTCGAAGAAGAATGGATAGGCTTGAACGCCTCCCAAGTAGTCACCACTGCGATAGGGTTGCTGCAGGATGGTTTCCCCCTCCGCGGTGCGCATCACCAAATTGACCGGCCCGGGTATCGTCTCGTAGATCCAATCGGTGGCTGCCACGCGCGTATGGGGTTGGGTATAAATGCGCGTGAAAGCAAAAGCCCACAATGCCGTACCAAGAACGACTATAATCCCCGCTGCTGCCCCAGTGATATGCAACGCTTTGGATGAAATCCTCAGCCGCCAGAGCTTGAGCTCTCCCTTTGCCCGCCAGAGTTGGAAGATGCCCCAGGCAGCAATAATCGCTAGCAGTGGATAAATAAGCAGCAAATAGCGCATGGCTTTGACCCAAGCTGTCGTTTGCCAGAGCAGATAAAAAACCGTCCAGCCCCACAGCGGTAAAAGCTTGAATTGCCTGCCTTTGATACCAGCCCAGCCCATCCCAATCAGGCTCGCCAATGCAGTAACGCCCATAGGAATGCCCAAACCCCACACAACTAGGTTGTAATATGGGAATGCAAGCGAACGGCGCGTCCATTGCAACGCCGGCGGGAAGTCCACATTACCTGTACTTTGCTGCTGCAATGTGCGCAGCCCGGCTAACCACTCCTGATTGAAGCGCACACCGAGTAAACCTGGACCCTGGAAGGCATAGGGCTGCCCTAAGCGGAAGGTGAACACGCTCACCACTGCCGCCAGTAGCACCATGCGCCAGCTGAAGCTGCGATAAGCCTCCCGTTGTTCGTGTTCCAGGCTAAAGTAGCGCACCAGCTCTACGGCTGGCAGCAGCAAGGCTAAGGTTGCAGCGTTGATCTTCGAAGCCGTAGCCATCCCTAAGCCAACGCCAAAGGCAATATAGGGCAGCCAATCGTTAACCTTTAGCTTTCGGCGCTCCCCAGCCTCATCCCGCAGCGATGGTTTTGGGCGCGTGAGGATCACAACGGCAAAGTAGACCGTCAGCATCCCGAAAGTGTTGGTGAAGGTATCTACCGTCATGAAATGGGATTGCTGAATGGGCAGCACGGCAAAAGCATACAGCGCCGCTGCAAGCAAACCGATCTTTTCATCAAAAAGCCGCAGAGCAATAAGAAAAACTAGCAAAATGGTGAGGATATCGGCAATGGCTGAAAGCTGCCGCCCTACTAAGGTGATGGGGTCGTAACCGATCTGCCCAATCCACTCCCCCACGTAGCGAATGATAAACAATGGCAAGGTGCCATAAACAAAAAATTGATAACCAACGTTACCTGGGTTGAGGGTGGAAGTGCTTGTATCAAAATAAGTCTTGATGTCAGGCACAGGCCTCATACTATTGAGCACCATCGAAAGAAAGCGTTCATCGGGGTGCAAGTGCCTGCCTTGATCCCAATCTACACCGATAGTGCGGAAGTAGGCTCCACTACAAATAACGGCTAAAAGGAGGAAAACCAGGAGGACGGTTTTCCAATCGAAGTGTTTTTTTGATGGCTTTAAGGTCGTTTGTATCGATTTTTCCGAGTGCATAAGCAGTCTATTGAACCACCGTAAAAATCAAAAAGTTTTTCTCCGCGGTAGCGGAGGGGTAAAGCACCACGCTTCCCGTCGGGTAAAGCGCCTGTAGCTGCGAGAGTGTATCACTATCCTGCGGATTTAGCAGGAAGAGTTTGGGGAGCGGAAAGCCGAGCGTCTCCTCCAGCTGCGTTGGCTGCAACGCCAAATCCGCATCCGGTTGCCCAGCTTCGATTGCAACAGCGCGGGCATCTACCCAATAGGGATAGCCTACTACCCAGACGCCGCCCAACCCTCCAAAGTTCTGCCGGGTTTGGGTAATCACCTTGCCCATCTCGGAGGCATTCCAAGCGTTTTGGCGGTAGGTTTGTGGATAGGTCGAGAAAATAGCTTGCGAATTTTGCCACAGGATCAGGATGGAAATGACGCCAATCATGACGATGCGGATGAACGGTTTTTTGGTGCGCAGGGCAGCCAGGATAGCCTTGCCAAGGGTATACAGACTAAGCGCAGCCAGCACAAACACAGGTAAGGTGGCACCCAGCGCACGGCTAAGCAAAGGATTTTCAGACGGGAAGGCAAGGGAAAGCGCACTTGGCAGTAGCAGCACAGGGTAAAGCACTACCAGCGCCAGCAAGGACCAGTCCTTGTTCCGGCGATACTGAAAGATCGCGATAACTAGCCCCAAAATAAACAGCGCGCCTGTAAGCCAGTCTACAGCTGGCCGCAGCGGAATACCATCCACCCAGCTGCTGCGGTTGCTCCAATTGACTAATCCTAGAGCTGCGAGTAGGTTGTTGAAGAACAGCCCCAGCGGGTTACCAGGCAAAGGCGTTTCCAAGCTGGAAACACGGGAAAGGATCGGCCGTAAATATTCCTGCGGGTTAAGGGTAAAGGCGCGTAGGATGGGTACAGCTGTAACAGCTCCGACCAGCAGGAAAAGGGCGATTATACTGAAAAACACACTGACTTTAGAGTTTTCTTTGCTATGGTAGAGCCAAATGAGCAGCACAACCAACACCACCAGCGGAAAAATGAGAAACACTTTATTTGTTAGTACCCCTAACCCACCGAGCAAGGCAGAAATGAGTATGTCATTCTCGCCATCACGTCGCAAACCGCGCAGCAGGTAATAAACTGCTGGAATAAGAATCGGCAGGGTTAAGCCGGCACCTAAAACCGCGCGAGTTTGCAGGATAGGCCAAAACGCCACCCCAAAAAGGCTTGCCGCAATCAAACCAGCCCAACGGTCGATGAGCTCTTTGGTTAAGCGGTAGATATAAAACGTCCCAACCAAACCCGCCAATGCATAGGCTGTTTTTAGCAAGGTAAAACTGACCTTTCCGCCTGCCAGCGTCGCAACAAAAGCTGCCCAGTAATATTGCAGCGGCTCGCTAACCAAGTTGCGGTTAAACATTAGCCCGGTTTTTCCATGCAGGATTTCCTGCACCGTATAAAAGTGATCCACCTGTCCGCTAATCAGTTCCGGTGGAACTAAGTCAAGCCGCGAGATCGCAAAATAGAACACTATAAGGATTACCAAGCCGGCTGATATGACCCAAATTCTATCCTGCTGAAATTGAGTCAAAAATGAAGGCTTTAGAGGCTCCGATTCAACTTGTGCTTCGGTATCGTGTTCCCACAAGCCTAAAATGACCAACACCACCCCCGCCGTCCACACAAAAGCTGCGGGGAGCGTGAAAAAGCCATGAGAGAGCATGAAAAAGCTGAGCGTGGCAAAACCAATACCTGGCAAAATCAGCCAGGTCGTATCGGTAAAAATGCGCCAGCCTTGAGGGCTGGGGTGTGCGAGGTCAAGCGACCATTCCTTGCGCCGGCCCCCAGCCAGCAGCAATCCCAAGGCAAAGATGTAGAGAATTATGCTGAGGATTCCTGAACGATTGGTTGAAGGCTCTAGGAGCAGCTGCGCCAGAAACGCCAAGACCAGCGCACCCGCACTCAGCCATGGGAACGGCTGGCTAGGTTCTGCAGCTTGCCCGCCCGTGGAACCGGACGACGGTACCTCCCGCTCCCCTTTTCTAAAGGAAAGCTGCTGCTTGAGATACTCTAGGATGGTTTGTTCTTGCGGCTCTGGTTCTGATCTAGGTTCCATAGGTGCTCATTTCCGATGGGCTCAAAGCTGCGTGAATTTTAGCGTACCTAACCTAAAACTGCTACTGCAAGTCGTTTATTCCTTCCAAGCATAAAGGTA
>DNSH01000111.1 GCA_003499715.1 Candidatus Mesolinea sp.
AGAGAAATTAAGATACAATAAAACTTAGTTAGTTAAATAACGCACAATAAGTGCGAAGTTGTTGCGCGATAAAACGTATTTGTATAAATAAGGAGCTTTGTAATGAAAAAAGAAATGGTCATGACTGATGCCAATGAGGCGACCGCCCATGTTGCCTATCGGCTTAATGAAGTAATCGCGATATACCCCATCACGCCCTCTTCCCCGATGGGAGAATTTGCCGATCAGTGGAGCGCAGAGCGCATTCCCAACCTGTGGGGCACAGTACCCACCGTGATGGAAATGCAATCCGAAGGCGGCGCAGCAGGTGCAATTCACGGTTCGTTGCAAGCAGGTGCGCTATCCACCACCTTTACGGCTTCGCAGGGTTTGCTGTTGATGATCCCCAATATGTATAAAATCGCCGGCGAGCTTACCCCAACCGTATTTCACGTTTCGGCGCGTTCACTTTCAGCCCAAGCCCTCTCGATTTTTGGTGACCACCAAGATGTGATGGCATGCCGTGCGACGGGTTTCGCTATGCTTGCCAGCTGCTCTGTGCAAGAGGCGCAAGATAGCGCTGTGATTGCTACCGCGGCTACTCTGCGCGCCAGAGTCCCCTTCCTGCACTTCTTCGATGGCTTCCGCACTTCCCATGAAATTAACAAAATCGAACGGATCAGCGATGAAGTCTTGCGCGCAATGATTGACGATAAGTTGGTGATTGAACACCGCCAGCGCGCGCTGAGCCCGGATGCCCCCGTCTTGCGCGGCACCTCGCAAAACCCGGATGTGTACTTCCAGGGTCGTGAAACGGTGAATCCATTCTATGAGAATGCTGTCGGCATTGTAGAAGAAGAAATGCGCAAGTTTGGGCAACTCACTGGCCGTAACTATCACATCATGGAATACGACGGTGCGCCGGATGCGGAACGTGTTATCGTGGTGATGGCTTCCGGTGCTGAAACAGCACGGGAAGTTGCTGACGTCCTGACCAAACGTGGCGAAAAGGTTGGCGTTGTAACCGTCCGTCTTTACCGTCCTTTCTCCACCAAGCACCTAATGGCAGTACTGCCGCCCACTGTGAAGAAAATCGCTGTTTTGGACCGCACAAAGGAAAGTGGCGCTATGGGTGAGCCGCTCTATAAAGACGTCGTCAATGCAGTGAAAATGGCTTTGGCGGAAGGTTCGGCGCCTTTCAAGAGCATGCCAATTATCACAGGCGGGCGCTATGGTCTTTCCTCCAAAGAATTCACCCCATCTATGGCTAAGGCTGTTTTTGATGAGCTCAAAAAAGAGCAGCCAAAGACCGAATTTACCATTGGCATTATCGATGACCTCACCAACTTGAGTTTGGAATGGGACCCCACCTTCGAAGTTCTGGATAAAGACGTGGTGCAAGCTATGTTCTTTGGTCTCGGTTCCGATGGCACGGTAGGTGCCAATAAGAATTCCATCAAGATCATTGGGGATGAAACCGACAATTATGCTCAGGGTTACTTTGAATATGACTCTAAAAAATCCGGTGCAGTAACAGTTTCACACCTACGTTTTGGGCCCAAACCCATTCATGCACCTTACTTAATCAACGAAGGCGAAGCTAACTTTATTGGCTGCCACCAAATGAGTTTTGTCGATCGCTTCGACATGCTCAAGTATGCCCGCAAGGGAGCTACCTTCTTGCTCAATACTATCTACAGCCCAGAAGAGGTCTGGGATACATTGCCGATGGAGATGCAGCGCGATCTGATCAACAAGCAGATTAACTTCTATGTGATCGATGCGTACGATGTTGCCGATAAAGCCGGCATGGGTAATCGCATCAATACGATTATGCAGACCTGTTTCTTCGCCATCAGCGGCATCTTGCCCCGCGAGGAAGCCATCGCGCAAATCAAGCATTCCATTGAGAAAACCTATGGAAAACGCGGCGAAGCGGTGGTGCGGAAGAACTTCGAGGCTGTGGATAATGCCTTAGCGAACCTGCACAAAGTAACCGTTCCAGATAAGGTTACCAGCACCAAGCAACGGCGCAGCCCAGTCCCCGCTGAAGCCCCGGAATTTGTGCGTGAAGTCTTAGGCGCGATGATCGACCGGCGTGGTGATGAGCTCCCGGTGAGCAAACTGCCTAATGACGGCACCTACCCCACAGGCACGACCAAGTGGGAGAAACGCAACATTGCCTTGGAGATCCCCAATTGGACCCCCGAATTGTGTATCCAGTGTGGACGCTGCTCCTTTGTCTGCCCACATGCTGCCATCAGGGTGAAATTGTATAAGAATGAACTGCTCGAAAACGCCCCAGAAGAATTCAAATCCACGGCTTCTAAAAGCCGACCGTGGATGGAAGGCTTTTCGTGGACCGTGCAGGTCGCACCGGAAGACTGCACGGGTTGCGGACTATGCGCGCAGAACTGCCCTGGGAAGGACAAGACCGACCCCAGCCGCAAAGCGTTGATGATGGTTCCTCAGCCACCTATTCGCGAGCGCGAGATGAAAAATTGGGATTTCTTCCTGACGCTTCCATTCATCGATCGGGCAACGATTCCCTTGCATCTGGTCAAGAACTCCCAGTTGCTCGAACCGCTGTTTGAGTTCTCGGGCGCCTGCGCTGGTTGTGGTGAAACCCCATACATCAAGTTAGCCACGCAGCTGTTTGGCGACCGCATGGTGATCGCCAATGCCACGGGCTGCTCCTCCATTTATGGCGGCAACCTGCCCACCACGCCCTACACCAAGAATCAAGACGGGCGAGGCCCAGCTTGGTCCAACTCGTTATTCGAGGATAACGCCGAGTTTGGTTTGGGTATGCGCTTGGCTATTGATAAGATGAAAGACGAAGCGATTGCGCTCGTAGAAAAAAATAAAGCAGAGATTGGCGAGGAATTGGCTGAGGCTTTGCTCACCGCCTCCCAAAAGAACGAAGGGGAAATCCAAGAGCAGCGTAAGCGGGTTGCCCAATTGAAGGAAATCCTGAAAGGAAAGGACTCCCCAGAATTGGTTTACTTACTTTCATTGGCAGATTACTTAGTGCGCAAGAGCGTGTGGATTTTTGGCGGTGATGGTTGGGCGTACGATATTGGTTATGGCGGCTTGGATCATGTCTTAGCTTCTGGCTTAGACGTGAACGTGCTAGTGCTCGATACCGAGGTCTATTCCAACACTGGTGGTCAATCTTCCAAAGCCACGCCGCGTGCAGCAGTTGCCAAGTTTGCCAGCAATGGACGTGCCAGCGCTAAAAAAGACTTAGGTATGATTGCAATGACCTATCGGAACATCTACGTAGCGCAGGTGGCGATGGGCGGCAGTGATCGACAAACCTTGCAAGCTTTTGTGGAGGCTGATGCCTATGAAGGACCATCGTTGATCATTGCTTACAGCCACTGCATCAACCACGGAATTGATATGTCCCAGGGCTTAGTCCAGCAGAAGCTAGCGGTTGAAGCCGGGGTTTGGCCAATTTACCGCTATGACCCCCGCCTGATTGACGAAGGTAAGAACCCGCTGCAGCTGGATTCGAAGGCTCCCTCGATCAAGGTCTCTGAGTATGCCTATAATGAAACGCGTTACCGCATGTTGCTGCAGATGGACGAGGAACGCGCCGAAGAGCTGATGCGCAAAGCACAAGAAGATGCCGACCGCCGTTGGGCGATTTACTCCCAGATGGCAACGATGGATTATTCGCTCGGTAGGAGTGGAGAGACAAGCTCCGCTGAAAAATAATTGTTGACATATGGCTTAGGCTTTGAGCAGGTGCACGAGCTGCTCCGAGAAATTAAGCCCTAACTAAGGTAGAATAACGATGGCGTGAATACAACGCCATCGTTATTGTTTTTACTTCTAATGGGTATAATTCACTGCAGGAGGAAAAATGGCAGACTTACAAACAACCTATCTTGGATTGAACCTTAAAAATCCTCTTGTTGTGGGTGCTTCTCCCTTTGCACACCATCTGGATTTGGTTAGACAATTAGAGGATAACGGCGTTAGCGCAATCGTCATGAATTCCCTTTTTGAAGAAGAAATTACCCATGAAAGCCTGCGTTTAGATTATTTCCTCAACAAGGGCACAGAAAGCCAGCCAGAAGCCCAAACCTACCTGGTGGAACCACCCGAAATTCTCAGCGTTGCTGATCGCTACATCGCTCAGTTGCAACGCATTAAAGAGGCTGTTGAGATTCCGGTCATTGCAAGCCTCAATGGAACCAGCATGGGGGGATGGATTAAACTAGCCCAACAACTTCAGGCAGCCGGCGCGGATGCGTTGGAATTGAACATCTATTCCCTGGTCATTGACCCACAAATAACTTGCGACCAGATCGAAAAAAGCTACATTAGTCTCATCGAGGAAGTTTGCAAGAGTATCAACCTTCCAGTCACGGTGAAGCTTTCCCCTTATTTGACCACCCTGCCGCACTTTTTAGCTCGGGCTTACAAAGCCGGAGCAGAAGGCTTTGTTCTGTTTAATCGCTTTATGCAGCCAGATTTTGACATCCAGTCGCTGGATATCATCCGCAAAGCGCCGCTTAGCAGCAGTGCCGATCTCTCCTTGCCAGCGCGCTGGATCGCAATCGCCTCTGCACAGCTCAAGGCAGACTTTGCCCTAAGCGGAGGTGTGCACACCGCTGAGGATATGGTGCGAGGCATAATGGCTGGGGCGAATGTAACCTACGTTGTCTCAGAATTCCTGCAACGTGGGATTGGCGCTGCAGCCACCATGCTGCGAAACTTTAATGATTGGATGGACCGGAATGGATATGATTCCGTTAAACAAATGCGTGGCACCTTGCGCTATGACAAAGTGCCAAATGCCACCGCCTACGAGCGCGCCAACTACATTAGCTCGCTCAAGTCCTTTGACGAAAAGGTACTATAGCCAGGGCACACAACTGATGTTTCCGAGGAGTGGGGATGAGCGTCGTTGACGAAGTTAAAGCGCAATTAGATATCGTCGATATCATTTCCCAGACGGTGAAATTGCGCCGTACCGGTAAGAACTACATCGGCTTTTGCCCATTTCACTCCAATACGCGCACGCCGGCTTTCGTCGTTTTCCCTGATAGCCAAACCTGGCGCTGTTTTGGTGCTTGCAACGAAGGCGGGGATATATTTCGATTTGTGATGAAGCGTGAAGGCTGGGATTTTGCTGAAACCTTGCGTTACTTAGCAGATAAAGCCGGTGTGCAACTCAGCCCTCGTACGCAAGAATCCTCCGCTGATGAGAGCCGCAAGGAAGCTTTGCGGCAGGTGCTGGAGGAAGCAGCGCAGTTTTTCCGCCGGCAAATGTTAAAAACAGATGAAGGCAGGCAGGCGTTGGATTACCTGCATCGGCGTGGGTTGAGCGATGAAACGATTAAGA
>DNSH01000139.1:0-2466 GCA_003499715.1 Candidatus Mesolinea sp.
GAAAAGGCAATGAAACACTCGATTTTTGCCTTCATGACCTATATTCAGCAAGCCAACCTCTCTGCCTCTCAAGTTAATGCGATGTTTTTCCTAATGGACTACCCTAACTGTTCAATGAACGCATTATCGAATAAATTAGGTATTACCCTCGCAGCTGTTTCTCAATTGGTGGACCATTTAGTAAAACGCGGTTATGTCGACCGCAAAGTAGACCTGCAAGACCGACGGACAAAACGGCTATCTCTGACGGAAAAGGGACTATTGACTATGAAAGAAGCCCAACACGCACGCCACAGATGGTTGCAAGAATTGGTTAACGCCTTCTCACCTGAAGAGCAAAGCACCCTGATTCCTGCGATGCGGTTGCTTAACGCGGGAATGGATAAGTTAGCCTCTGAAGCACCCCTAAGGAATACAGCCGTGACACGCAATATCAATGAAGAGGAAACTGTATGAAAAAATTGTTTCAGTTTATTAAACCTTACTGGCCAAACATTCTATTAACTGTTGTATTGCTTTTCATCATGACAAATACCGACTTAGCACTGCCAGATTACCTCTCCAGGATCATCAATGTTGGTATCCAACAAAATGGTATCGAGAACGCAGTTCCAGAGGCTCTACGCAAGAGCACTATGGACCAAATCAATTTGTTTCAATCGGAGGAGGAAAAGGCTCAAACTTTAGCAGCCTACCAGCTCGTGGAACCTGGCACCGATGAAGCAGCAAAATACGTTCCGGATTATCCATTAGTCTCCTTACAGCCGGTTTACATCCTTCAACAAAAGGATTCTGCCACGATTACTCAGCTTGAAGCCATCATGACGAAGCCACTGATCCTTACCTTTGGCATCGATATGCTCTCTCAAAACCCAGAACAAGCCGCCACACTCTTGGGGCAAGAGTTTGCCGAGCAAGTACAATCCTTACCTCCGGGCACCGACCTCAAAGCAATGCTCTTCCAATTGCCACCAGCGCAATTGGAATCCCTGAAAACTACGGTTTATAAGCAGCTTGACGCCTTGGAGCCTTCCATGCTCACCCAAATTGCGGTTCAAGCGGTCAGCCAAGAGTACTTCGTCTTGGGGGTTAACTTAGCCTCGATTCAGAACAAATTTATTCTGAACATTGGTGGGTTGATGATCCTTATGGCGCTTATCTCCGTGATCACCTCGATTTCGGTGAGCTACTTATCTGCGCGTACGGCAGCCGGCGTTGCCCGCGATACACGCATTGCCGTCTTTGAAAAGGTAGAAAACTTCTCTGGCGAGGAATTCAATAATTTCTCCACCAGTTCTTTGATCACAAGAACTACCAACGACATCGCTCAAATTCAAATCGTGATTTTTATGATCATGCGCCTGGCTTTGAATGCACCTATCATGGGCATCGGCGCCGTTCTCCGCGCCATCGACAAGAGCGCCAATATGTGGTGGCTCATCGCTTTAGCGGTGGTTGTGCTCACTGGGATGATCATGATCGCTTTTGCTTTGGTGATGCCGAAGTTTAGGATCCTACAATCTTTAATTGATCGCCTGAACCTTGTAATCCGCGAGAACCTTACCGGTCTTATGGTTGTGCGTGCCTTCCGCAAGGAAGAATACGAAGAAAAACGCTTTGAAAAAGCCAACCGGGACTTAGCCAACACAAATGTTTATATTGGCAGAGTTCTAAGTGTGATTTTCCCGTTTATCAACCTGATCATGTCTGGGCTTTCCATTTTGATCATCTGGGTCGGCGCGCATGAGGTTGCCCAATCAGCTTTACAAGTTGGGGATTTGATTGCCTTTATGCAATATTCCATGCAGATTATGTTCTCCTTCATCAGCTTGGCGATGTTATTTATCATTTTGCCGCGGGCATCCGTTTCTGGTGAGCGCATTGCTGAAGTATTAGAAACGCCTATCGTCATTCAGGACCCACCGCATCCGCTGCAATTCAGCCAGCCTGTTCGTGGAGAGCTCATTTTCGATGATGTAGACTTTAGGTATCCAGGTGCCGAAGAAGACCTCTTGCACGATATTAGCTTTATTGCCAAGCCAGGGAAAACCACTTCGATCATTGGCTCCACCGGCAGCGGCAAGTCCACACTCGTGAACCTGGTGCCGCGCTTCTTTGACGTTAGCAAAGGCAGAATCCTGATAGACGGCATCGATATCCGCGATGTAACGCTGAAGGATTTACGAGCCCAAATTGGTTACGTCCCGCAACGAGGTGTGCTCTTTAGCGGCACAATTGAATCCAATATGCGGCTTGCCAAGCCAGACGCGACCGAAGAAGAAATTATGGATGCCCTGGATACCGCCCAAGCGATTGATTTCGTTATGGCTAACCCTGATGGCTTACAAACTGAAGTGGCGCAGGGCGGCACGAACTTTTCAGGCGGGCAGAAGCAACGCTTATCCATTGCACGCGCCTTGGTGAAAAAACCACCCATATACATTTTCGATGACAGCTTTTCAGCGC
>DNSH01000139.1:2598-3861 GCA_003499715.1 Candidatus Mesolinea sp.
AGCTTTTCAGCGCTCGATTTCAAAACCGATGCAGCTCTGAGGAGTGCACTCAGCAAAAAGGTAGGCAATAGCACCGTCCTTATCGTAACCCAACGCGTAGCCACAGCCAAAAATTCCGACCAAATTCTAGTATTGGATAACGGCAGAATTGCCGGGGTTGGCAGCCATCAGGAACTGATGAAGACCTGCACGGTTTACCAAGAGATCGCCAGCTCGCAGTTGAGTAAGGAGGAATTACTATGAGTAATGCATCAAACTCAGAAAATACCACAAACCAAAACAAAGCCCCTTCACCAACCAAACCTGCCCAAAGGCAAGGCTTTGGCGGCGGGCCAGGATCTCGCTTTGTACCCGGAGAAAAGCCGCGTGATTTCAAGGGGACCATGCAGCAATTGCTTGGCTACCTCGGTAAGTATAAGTGGACCATCATCTTGGTCTTATTCATTGCAGCTGCCTCAACAGTTTTCAGCATCTTCGGTCCACGCACCTTAGGGAAGGCTACCACCGCCTTATACGAAGGCGTCATTCGCATGGTGAGAGGACAAGGGGGCATTGACTTCGATGAGATTGGGACAATCCTGCTGCGCGTCTTAGCGCTTTACTTGAGTGCGGCAACTTTGCAGTTAATTCAGGGATTCATCATGACTACCATCGCGGCGGATATCACCTTCCGATTCCGCCAGGAAATTGCGCATAAAATCCATCACCTTCCGTTACGCTATTTCGATCATGTCACACACGGTGAGGTGCTTTCACGGGTTACCACCGACGTAGATGTGATCAGCCAGACGCTTCAGCAAAGCCTTTCCCAAATCATCACTTCGATCGTTAGCGTGATTGGCATTTTGGTGATGATGCTGACGATTAACGTGACCCTGACTTTGATTGCATTGACGATCATCCCGCTTTCCATGCTGATCATCCGCTATGTCATCAGCCATTCTCAAAGGTTTTTCCGCAAGCAGCAAGAATACTTAGGGCATGTCAATGGGCATGTGGAAGAAATGTATGGTGCCCATGTGGTGCTGAAAGCCTTCAACGCTGAAGATCAAAGCATTAGCACCATGAAGCAGCTCAACGATACCCTTTACGATACTGCTTGGAAAGCCCAGCTGTTCTCGACCATGATCCGACCCATCATGCACTTCATCGGTAACGTCGGGTATGTGGCTGTGGCAATTGTTGGCGGTAACCAGGTCATTCAAGGGCGCTTGATGATTGGCGATATTCAAGCGTTTATTCAATACATGCGCTCTTTCCAGC
>DNSH01000063.1 GCA_003499715.1 Candidatus Mesolinea sp.
TTAATAAAAATCCGATAGTTCAATGATAAATTAAGACACCTTAATTATTATGGAGAAGATATGGCTGAAGAAGTAAAAACACAAAAACGGAAAAGAAGCGGAAAAACTAATTGGACGATCATATTAATTTTGGTCGTTGCCATAGCGATTTTTGCTTTCATTCAGTACCGGCAATACCAGCAAGGACTGCAAACATTAGCACAATTGGAGACGGTGCCCTACAGCCGCGAGACTTTTGTTAGCAGCGTGAACGGGACTGGAACAGTGCGCCCGAAACATCAAGCGGTGCTGATTTGGCAGACTAGCGGCACGGTAGACCAGTCTGATTTAACCGTTGGTGATTCGGTGCGCAAAGATCAGGTCATTTTGAAATTGGGTGAAAATGACTTACCCCTGGATATTATTCAGGCGCGTGCGGATAAAATCTCTATTCAAAAAGCCCTAGAGGACTTAGAGGGTAACACAGCGTTGCAGCGTACGCAACTGCAAGCCAACATCACCCAGGCACAATCGACGCTTTCCACGCTCCAGCATGAACTGGAAATCTTGGAAGAACGTGTATGCACCGTCTGGAGGCTAAACAACTTGCGCACTAATTATGAAAATGCGATAGAGACTTATCAAAATAACCCGACCGAGCAAAACCTAGCAAGAGTGCGCTCTACAAAGGCAGAGCTGGATTTTTGCGATCCAGAGGTGATTGACCAGCAAATTGAAGAATTGAATGCCCAAATTGCTGTGCAAAACCAAAGCATTGAGGATGCTCAGGCAAAGCTCGAAAAAATCAAAAACGGTCCGGATCCAGATGAAAAGGAACGTTTAGAGTTGCAATTGGAGGCGATCAACAAACGTTTAGCTTCGGTTGAACTCAAAGCGCCTTTTGAGGGTACTTTAACAGCCATCTATACCAAACCAGGAGATGTGGTTTCTGCTGGGACTCAGGCAGCCCAACTCGCAGACCTAAGCCAGCTTTATGTGGATGTGCCAATCTCGGAAGTAGATATCCCCCATATTCAATTGGATCAAACCGCGGAATTAGTTTTTGACGCATTTTTTGAAAAAACTTTTACGGGTAAGGTCGTAGAGATTGATCATGTAGGCGATGCACGCACTGGCGTCGTGAGCTACCGCGTTACCATTGCTCTAGACGATGGCCAAGATCAAATCAAGCCCGGCATGACGGCTGGTGTAACCATCCTCACAGAAGAACGTCAAAACGTTTTCACTGTTCCGAGCCAGGCATTGACGACTTATCAAGGCAAAGATGTGGTCTATGTGCTGCGGGATAATATGCCTGTACCGGTTGAGGTAAGTGTAGGCAGCTATTCCAACGAAAAGTTTGAAATTACCAAAGCAGAGATTGAAGAAGGCGAGTTGATAATTCTCAATCCGCCCAGCGGTTTGCTTTCCATGATTCAAAACCCATTCGGGAGATAAGCAGTCATGATGGAAAAGCAAGATGCACAACAACCGGTAATTTATATCCGGGATCTGCATAAAAGTTATTACATTGGTGAAATTGAAGTGCCGGCTTTGCGTGGCGTTGACTTAGAGGTTTACCCAGGCGAGGTCATCGCCATCATGGGACCAAGCGGCTCAGGGAAGTCTACATTGATGAACATGGTAGGCTGCTTAGACTCTCCAACAGCAGGAGAGTATCGCTTAGACGGTCAGTTAGTCTCGGAGTTAATTGATGATGAACTCGCTTTGGTGCGCAATGAGAAGATTGGCTTTGTATTTCAGAAGTACAATTTGCTCCCGCGTGCGACGGCGCTGGAGAATGTGGAACTACCCTTGCGTTACAGCCGGGATCAATCTCTCATGCGCGAACGCAGCCGTCAGGCACTTGAACGCGTTGGGTTAGCTGATCGCATGCTTCATAAACCCAACGAGCTTTCGGGCGGTCAGCAGCAACGCGTTGCTATTGCCCGCGCAATTGTCAATGAGCCCGCAATCATTTTGGCTGATGAGCCTACCGGTAACTTGGATTCCAAATCAGGGCAGGAAATTATGGATTTGTTGATAGAGCTCAATACGCGTATTGGCACAACTGTGGTAATTGTTACGCATGACTCTAACATCGCTGAGCAAACCCAACGCATTGTCCATTTGCGCGATGGCGTCATTGTTGATGGTTTGGAGGAAGCATGAACTTTTTGCACGTCCTCAAAGAAGCATGGACTAGCATTGCTGCCAACCGCATGCGCTCGTTTTTAACCATTTTGGGGATCATCATTGGCGTGGGGGCGGTGATTGCATTACTTGCCATCGGGCAGGGAGCGCAAGCCTCCATTGCGGGTCAAATTGAATCCATTGGGACGAATGTTCTCTACGTGATGCCTGGCAACATTATGGAAGATATTACAAATCCGCAAAAACTGACCTTAAGCGATGTCTCTAACCTATCAAATCGTGCGAGGGCACCGCACATTGCTCGTGTTGCACCTGTGCTCTTCAGCTCGACGACGATTACCTATGGAAATGATACACTTTCGACCAATGTGACAGGTTCCACACCGGATATTCAGCAAATCCTTAACTTAGAAATCCAAGAAGGTTCATTTTTTACGGAAACGCAGCAGTCAGCTAGAGCTTCGGTTATCGTCATTGGCCCGCGTGCAGCTGAACGGCTGACAGGCAAATCCACTGGCGTCGTAGGAACTGTCCTGCGCATTAATGGACATCCTTTCCGCGTGGTTGGGGTGACTAAGCCCAAGGGCGGCAACCAGTTTAGCTCGCCGGATTATATGATATATATGCCCATTTCTTCCATGCAGATGCGAGTTAAGTCTAGTGCTGGCTCGGAAGAAGTAGACTATATCATCGTGCAAGCGCAGGATAGTCAGAGCATGACTTTGGCGATCCAAGAGACGCGCGAAATTATGCGTTCTTCTCATCGCCTGACGCCACGGCAACCTGACGATTTTACAATCACTAATCAGGAAGATTTTCTTTCGATCGCCAATAGCATTACTCAGATTTTAACGATCATGCTAAGCGGGATCGGCGGGATCTCACTATTAGTCGGTGGTATCGGAATTATGAACATGATGCTTGTTACGGTGACGGAGCGCACTCGCGAAATCGGCTTACGGAAGGCATTAGGCGCACGGAAGTCTGATATCCTCCTGCAATTTTTGACCGAATCAGCGATGCTGAGCCTAATTGGCGGGGTGATTGGGATTGCTTTTGGCTGGGGGCTCTCTTCATTGGTTGGTTTGATCGCGGCTAATTCGGGAGCACCGCTTGCGCCAGTCATCGGTGTCAGCTCAATCTTACTCGCGACCCTATTTTCAGCTGCTGTTGGCGTGTTTTTTGGCTGGTACCCTGCCCGCCGAGCAGCGAACCTCCAACCCGTGGAAGCCTTGCGTTACGAATAAGATCCCAACTAGACCGCGTTAGACGTAATCACTAGGAAAAAATAAAGCGGCTGCCCTGATAAAAGCAGCCGCTTTATTAATTTAACAAATCTATAGTTATGGCCGGCTTCCTAAAGTGACTGGTACTTCCATTTGCTCGCCATCACGTAAGATTGTAAAGGTAATCACATCTCCAGGGGCTTTGTTTAAGATCATGTAGCTGAGGAGATCACTAAATTCCTTGACTGGACGTCCATCTACGGCAACGATGAGGTCACCACCAGCATAAAGCCCAGTGATGTTCGTACGGCGCGTTCCGCCACGCAGCCCAGCCTGGTCGGCAGGTCCGCCAGGAACCACGTCGGTGATGTAGGCACCGGTTTCCTGCGGCAGACCTAAGGTTTCGATGACCATCAAACTCAGGCTGTTGAGGGCAGTAAGACCTAAGTAGGGATAATCGTAATAACCATTTTCGATCAGCGATGGCAACACTCTGCGTAGGATGTTCGAAGAAACTGCAAACCCAATCCCAGTATTCGCAGCCTCACCGGTGAGCGTTATACCGCTGGTTTGAATCGCACGGTTTACGCCAATGACTTCGCCATTTAAGTTGAGCAAGGGTCCACCAGAATTGCCTGGGTTAATCAAGGCATCAGTTTGGATAACATCACCGGCGGAAAATGCCGTTCCACTAGCCGTTGTGCGCAAGGAATCCAGAATTCTGCCGCGCCCAGAGATAACCCCTAAGGTTGTTGTGCCGCTCAAGCCGAATGGATTGCCAATTGCGACCACTAACTGCCCAACTTTGGCGGCATCAGAGTCACCCAAAGTCAACGGCACAAGTTCTTCCTCAGGCACATCCACGGAAATTACAGCCAGATCGGAATCTGGGTCGACCCCAAGGATTTTGGCATAGGCTTTTTCGCCAGAGGCGAAATGAACTTCAAGCGAATCCACATCCTGCACGACGTGGTAATTGGTCACGATGTGGCCTTGCTTATCGACCACAAAGCCAGACCCTAAACCTTCGCCTTGGGTGGTACTGAATTGGATAGAAACCACACCAGGGCTCACCTTTTCATAAAGTGCTACCAAAGTGTCATTTAAATCGACTATATTTGGTGCAACCACATTCGTCGTTGGGGTTTCTGTAACTTGAGGTTGTGAAACGGTTGGTTCTACTGTTGGGGTTGCTGTCCCCTGACCTTTGAATACATACTGTAAACCAAATGGGGAGCATGCCAAAACCACCGCTGCAATCAGGAGGATAACGATTATTTTTCCAGTTTTATTTTTCATATAAGCCACCTTTACCACTTTGAAAAACTAATATGTTAATAATTGTAGCCCGCTGCACCCTATAGTCAAGAACATACATAAAACCTTAAGATAATTCATAGAATTATCACCGGAGGAATCTCGTTACTAAACCATAAGCCGCCAGTATTGATCTGGCGGCTTTGGACATTTTCAGGGTATAGGTTAGCTGAGGCCCAGAATGCGCCCGGTCGCAAAGTCGATATCAATATCGTAATAAGCTGGCCGTGTGGGTAAACCCGGCATGGTGCTCATCGTACCCAGCAGCGGGTAAAGGAATCCTGCTCCGATTGAGGCGCTCACATCGCGGATGGGGATGCGGTACCCTTTGGGTACACCTTTGAGCGCTGGGTCGTGGCTGAGGCTGAGGTGAGTTTTAGCCATGCAGATCGGCAGTTGATCGTATCCCAAGCGGGTGTATTCACGAATACGTTCTTCGGCTAACTCACTATAATCAACCCCATCAGCGCCATACACCTCGCGGGCGATAATCTCAATTTTTTCTTTGATTGGAGCTTCCAGTGGGTAAAGGAAATCAAACTTGGAAGGCTCTTGGGCAGCTTTCATTACAGCTTTTCCCAGCTCGAGCGCACCAGCTCCGCCTTTGGCATAATGATCACAAATCACGGCGTCTGAAACCTTACCTTCTTCGCGGGCAATCTTTTGCACTAACTCCAATTCAGCTTGCGTATCGGTGGGGAAGCGGTTAATCGCAACTACCACAGGGATACCGAATTTGCCCACAATGCGGCAGTGTGCCAGGAGGTTCTCAGCGCCTGCGCGTACCAGGTCCAAGTTTTCTTCGGTGTATTCAGGCGCGAGCGGGGTGCCAGCAGTAACCTTTGGCCCGCCGCCGTGCATCTTGAGCGCACGCACCGTTGCGACGAGCACCACCGCGTTGGGGATGTTGCCGGAGTAGCGGCATTTGATATCGAAGAATTTTTCCATGCCCATATCGGAGCCGAAGCCAGATTCCGTCACCACGTAATCGGCTAACTTCAGAGCAATCATATCGGCGATGATAGAACTGTTGCCATGAGCAATATTCGCGAATGGGCCGGCATGCACGAGCACTGGTGTGCCTTCCAGCGTTTGCATCAGGTTGGGCTTGATGGTGTCTTTCATCAAGACAGTGAGCGCACCAGCCACGCCTAAGTCTTCGGTGGTGATGGGTTCGCCGTGACAGTTGAGACCGATCACGACGCGCCCGATGCGCGCGCGCATATCCGCCAGGCTTGTGGAGAGAGCCAGAATAGCCATCAGTTCACTGGCTACAGAGATATAGAAATTCGTCTTGAGGGTGAAGCCCTTCTCCTCAGGGCCTTGACCAACGGTAATGCCCCGCAGCATGCGGTCATTAACGTCCACACTGCGCCGCCACGTGACGGTTTCGGGGTCAATATCCAACCGGGCGAAGCGGGCGCGTTCTTCCGGGCTGAGCTTTTCAGGGTCGCTTTCGGTGATGCCTAGCTTCTGCAGGCGACCAAGCATGCCGATGGCAAAATGCCGTTGACCGTGTTTATCTGGCGGGCAAAGCCGATTGAACAAAGCGCTGTCGCTCTGCTGCGCTTCGTGGAACATGCGTGTATCAATGGCAGCAGCGAGCAAGTTGTTGGCTGCGGTAATGGCGTGAATATCGCCTGTCAGGTGCAGGTTAAAGTCTTCCATGGGGATGACTTGCGAATATCCCCCGCCGGCTGCGCCGCCTTTAATGCCAAAAG
>DNSH01000056.1 GCA_003499715.1 Candidatus Mesolinea sp.
CTGGCGTTTTTTGGGTTGCAAAGCTCGGTAAAGGCATCCCCTGGGATGATTTATGAGACCGAATCGGCATACAACTATATTCAAGTGTTGCAAATTGATGCATATCGCTATCTGCGCCTCAACGAAGGTCAGGGTGTGCATTCTATTTACCACCCTACCCAGCTTTTCTATGGCGGACCATGGTCGCAGGTATTGGTAGCGCCGTATTTCAACCCTCCTCCGGTTGAAAAGATTACTGTTAATCGGATTGCAATCCTGGGGTTGGCTGCTGGGACTACCGCGCGTCAAGCCAGCGTTGTCTATCCGCAGGCGCAGGTGGATGGCTTTGAGATTGACCCTAAGATAATCGAAGTCGGAAAGCAATATTTTGGCATGGAAGAGCTGCAGAATTTGACGGTTTACGCCCAAGATGCACGTTGGGGTATTGCGCATAGCAATAACACTTATGACATTATTAGTGTGGACGCATATCGTTCCCCTTACATTCCTACCCATCTGGTTACTCAAGAATTTTTCCAGCTGCTCAACGATAAATTAAACCCGGAAGGGTTTGTGGTCATTAATGTTGGTCGGAGCAGTGCGGACCGCACCTTGGTTGAAACGATGTGCGCAACTATGGCAGCAACATTTCCCCAGATTTTTGTGATGGATATTCCCGACTCGATGAATACAATCGTCTTTGCTGCAAAAAACCCTTTAGCGAGCTGGGAAAACCTCAACCAAAACCTGAGTAGTCTTCAAATTACACAGCCCGATTCGCTCTTAGTGCAGGCGATGAACCTGACTTTGCAGGGAAAAGCTAAAACTAAGTTGGGTGATGTCGTCTTTACGGATGATAAGTCCTCAATCGAATTCTTTACCAACCGCTTGGTATTCAATTTACTATTGGAATCAACTTGGGAGTGAAAAAATGAAACTCAGCATTGATAAGATCCTTTCTGTCATTCTAACCATTAGCCTGCCTTTTATTCTGTTGATGGGCGCTATACGGTTGTTGATTACGCCAGCTTTTATATCCTTGGAGTATAACCGCCCAGGTTTCCCGCCAGATATATACGGCTTTTCACAGGAAGAACGCAAACAATGGGCAGATTATGCTGTGAATTACCTCGTCAATGATGCTGGAATCGAATATTTAGGCGATCTCAAATTTGAGAATGGTGAACCCCTTTACCGACAGGAGGAACTAGAGCACATGCAAGACGTCAAGAACGTTGTCCAGACTGCATTGACCGTTTGGTATGTGCTCCTTGGCTTACTTGTGGCGATATTTGTGTGGTTTGCATCGATGGGCAATTGGCGCCAATTAGGTAAATCGCTGCGCACAGGAAGCTGGTTGACGTTAGGCTTGATTGCATTCATCATAATCATGGTCGTAATCAATTTTAATTTACTTTTTGAACAATTCCATAAACTTTTCTTCGCTGAAGGCAGCTGGCAATTCTATATGAATGATACGCTCATTAGACTATTTCCACTTCCGTTTTGGCGGGATGCTTTTATTCTCGTGGGGCTGCTTTCTCTTATTGGGGCGGGTCTTATACTATGGTTAACCCGCAATGTCACAACTAAGGTATCATAGACATAATCGCGAAAACTGAATAAAAAAGGCTGCTCTTTTCGAGCAGCCTTTTCTGTGAGACACTAATTTTAGATGACAGGTGGATTTTCAGGATCGAGGCTGGGGTCGAAGATGTGGAAGTTATCCATGTTGAAGACAACCTCCATGGTATCTCCGTACTTAGCTTTCGAGCGCGGGTCAACCCGGGCGATAAAGTTGTGTTCGCCGTTGATCAGATACAAGAAGATTTCATTACCCATCAACTCGGTGACGTCCACCTTGACTGGGACAGGTTGTGCAGAAATCCCAGGAGGCGCAAACATGGGATCATGGATATCCTCTGGGCGAATGCCGAAGATAATGTCCTTATTCAGGACGCTTTCGTAGCGGGATTTAACTTGATCGGGCAGAGTTACGGCAAAAGAGCCTAAATCAGCAACAAAATGTCCATCGGATTGGACGAGTTTGCCTTTGAAGAAGTTCATCGCAGGGGAACCGATGAAACCAGCTACAAATAAGTTGGCTGGGTGGTCATATAGGTTCTGCGGGGTATCCAACTGCTGAAGGAGACCTTTGTTCATCACGGCGATGCGGGTTGCCATGGTCATGGCTTCAGTTTGGTCATGCGTCACGTAGATAAAGGTGGTCTGAAGGTTTTTATGCAGCTTGCTCAGCTCAGCACGCGTCTGAACGCGCAATTTAGCATCCAAGTTGGAGAGCGGCTCGTCGAATAAGAACACTTTAGGTTCGCGCACAATTGCACGTCCAACCGCAACACGTTGCCGCTGACCACCAGAGAGCTCCTTGGGCTTGCGCTGGAGCAAGTTTCCGATGCCTAAGATTTCAGCGGATTGCTTCACGCGCCGATCGATTTCGTCTTTGGGCATTTTGCGCAGCTTGAGGCCAAAAGCCATATTATCGTATACGGTCATATGCGGGTAAAGCGCATAGCTCTGGAAAACCATGGCAATGTCACGATCCTTAGGTGCGACATCGTTCACCACTTGGTCCCCAATCATTACTTTACCTTCAGTGATCTCTTCCAAACCAGCTAAGCAGCGCAACGAAGTTGTTTTGCCGCAACCGGATGGGCCAACAAGGACAAGGAATTCCTTATCTTGAATTGCAAGATTTAAATCTTGCACGGCGACTACGTCGCCAAACTTTTTCCAAACGTGCTCGAATGTAACACTTGCCATAATTTTCCTCCAATCTGAACGAGTATAGTGAGTTCATTATACCTCAATTAAAAGTGCAAGGGAGGAATTAAATAAAAAACCTTGCCTATTTGGAGACAAGGTTTGCTTATGTATCTTTCTAATCGTTAGCTGATTTTTTCGAATTGATCTTTACCGGCACCGCAATCGGGGCAGACCCAATCATCAGGCAGGTCTTCGAAAGCAGTTCCAGGGGCGATGCCGTTATCGGGATCGCCAACTTTGGGGTCATAGATATAGCCACATGCTAAACATTCGTATTTGTCCATTTTTTCTCCTTTATTTCTTTTACTGTTCAGAAAGGTTTGCAGCCCTTTTTACGGGGGTTAGCGCATAAATTATACACTACCTTCTCATTTTGCAAACGATTCATTACTATTTTAGTCACAATATTCCTGCTTTGCATTCTATATGGCGTAGTTAGGAATATAAACCCCAACCACTATCTAGGAGGTTCTTATCCATATAGGATTGGTCCCAGACGCCCTCGCCATACTCTAAGGTTGTTTTCAATCCGAGGACTTGCTCCACCTTGGCGCGGGTGCTTTCCATCAACATCGGCCCATAGGGACAGAATGGCGTGGTAAGGATCATTACCAAATGGGCTTTATCGCCCTGGATGCTGATATTGCGGACCAAACCCAGCTCCAAAACGGAAAAACCAAGCTCAGGATCCAATACCCCGGAAAGGTTCTCAATCAACTCGTCATGGAACTGTGGATGAGTCTTATCGATATCCCATTGTGGTTTGTTATTCGAATTTTGGTCCATTGTTTTTTATAGATTTATCTTATAGGTGCACCTGGGATCACCTCGCAGCATACAGGTCTCCAGTTGTACCTCTCTGCCTAAAGCCTCGCTGAAAAGGGTTTCATCGATCTTGCAAATTTCGGGATGCTCTTTGCCAACATGAAGGTAAGGGCAATTATCCGATTGCAAGATGATGCTATCGCCTTCTTTCTTCCAGGAGAGCATAAAGCGATCGCTGGCTAATTGGTTTGCCAATTGTTCCAATTGGGTTTCTATTGGTTGGTTTTTATCGATGTTAGTCGATTCTTCAGCTTGTTTCTTGCCGATGCGCTTGAAAGTCGCTTCCAATTCTTCAGGGCTTAAGGATTCTTCCAATTCAGCTAACAAATAGTTGGTAAGTTTAAGGTAATTTGTGGGGAATTTTTCCATACCTTTTTCGGTCAGCCGATAGACGAAGGCGGGCCGGCCAACGCCGTGCCGTTGTTCCTCTGCCGTAACTAAACCTTCAGCCTGTAGATTGATCAAGTGATGCCGGACAGATATGCCATTGATACCGACAACCTCTGAAAGTTGTTTAATAGTAGCCTGGCGTTGGGTAAGTAGGGTGTTTAGTATTTTATCTCTTGTGCTTTTCATAGTTACCTTCTCTCAGTTTTTATTTTTGTAGTATATCATATTAGAATGCAAATATTTTACTATCGCATAACCTTAACGATTATTATTCTACTATAAGTTGAACTATTAATGTTATAATTCAGCAAATATTAGATTTTTATAATCAACTGAAAGGAGAAATGACATGACAAATATTATTGATATTGAAGGTATTGGTCCCACCTATGCAGCAAAGTTAAAAAAGATCGGGATTAATACGGTAGAGGCTCTGCTGGAGGCAGGTGCTACCCCCAAAGGTCGGGATGAACTTGCCGAAAAAACAGGGATCGATAAAGGCTTAATCCTGGAGTGGGTCAACCTTGCTGATCTTTATCGCATCAAAGGCATAGGAGAAGAGTACTCTGATCTGCTGGAAGAGGCAGGTGTGGATACGGTCGTTGAGTTAGCCCAGCGCAACCCTGAGAACCTGCATGAGAAACTCTTGGCTGTGAACGCCGAGAAAAAACTTGTCCGCCGTGTACCGAGTTTGGCGGAAGTTCAAGACTGGGTGGAGCAAGCTAAGGCATTGCCCAGGGTGATTACCTATTAAGCCTAATGTTCCGACGAACCCTTTCTCACCAAGAAGGGTTCACGAAATGGTTCTTACAGTTCAAACCGCGATGCCCATGGCGGTTTGAACTGTAATTCTCTTCACGGGCTTTCAAGCGTATAGGGTTCGCTTTGCCTTGCGCTCGTGTTATTTCTTCAGGTCGCCCGGCAATGAGGGGATGCGCAGCACCTGCCCAGGGATAATAAAATTCATATTGTTGCCGATGACATCCCGGTTAAATTCGTAAATCAAGCGATAATAGGGCGGAGTGGCATGCCCGTAATACCTCAATGCGATGTGGCTTAGGGTTTCATTCGGCCGAACCGTATGGGTAGCGATGACCCTTGCCGCAGGCTGCGGGCTCACTAACGGGGGTTGTGGTGGAAGTTCCTCAGTTACTAGCTCTTCTTTCAAATCCTCTTTGGTAAGTTCCAATATTTCCTCTGGTGCAAGCTCGCTTGGTTCTTGCTCGGGTTGGCATGTAAGTCCTTCTTCCACAGGTTGGCTTAGGCTAGGCTCCTCTTGTGAAGTAGCTGGGCTCACTTCTTGAATAGGGATTTCAACTGGGCGCAAAGCACTGCTCTCCTCGATTTGCTCTTCCTGTACCGAAACATCACTGGGTTCAGCGATTTCTTCGATCGGTTTTTGCGGCTCTTTACCTACTCCAAATTTATCAGCGATTTTTTTGAAAAAGCTCTTATTTTCTGCACTCATCTGCTTCACCTCTCTTAGACTATGGCGCTAAAACATTAGACATAAAAGATGAAATTTGGCGTGTCTCTCACCATAATTATTATACATAAGAAATTTGGCGACGACGGTTAAATTCTATTGTTAATAAAATAATTGTTATATAATAAAATTGACTTTTTTAAGGCGGCATGCTATAATGTTGCGTTGCATCGTGCCAGATAAGGAGAATTATAGGTGCTACACCATTAAGATTTCTATGCAAAGATGCGAGACAATAATAAATTCTAATATTGGGCAAGGAAAACATGGCACAACTTGAAATAAAGAATCTGCATGTGCAGGTAGAAGACAAAGAAATCCTGCGGGGTTTCAATTTAACCATTAAACAAGGCGAAATTCACGCGCTGATGGGACCCAACGGCACAGGTAAATCTACGTTGGCTTATGCCATTATGGGGCACCCGCGTTATCAGATTACTGAAGGTGATATCCTTCTGGATGGCGAAAGCATTCTTGACCTTTCACCCGATGAGCGATCGCGGCGCGGGATCTTCCTCGCTTTTCAGTACCCGGTGGCGATCCCAGGGGTAACTTTAGCGAATTTTTTGCGGGTAGCAATAAACGCCAGACGTAAAGCGGAAGATCCAGAAGATAAAGGCATATCCATCGTAAAGTTCCGCCAAATGCTAAAGGCAAAGATGGAGCTGCTCAAGATGGATCCTGCTTTTGCAGGACGCTATCTCAACGAAGGGTTTTCTGGCGGTGAAAAAAAGCGCGCCGAAATATTGCAAATGGCAATGTTAGAGCCGCGCTTTGCTATCTTGGATGAAACCGATTCGGGATTAGATATCGATGCCTTACGCATCGTCTCGGAAGGCGTTAATGCATTAGCTGGCGATCACATCGGCATACTGATTATTACGCACTATCAGCGTATGCTCAATTACATCAAGCCAGATTTTGTGCATATCATGTACGGCGGCAGAATCGTAGAATCGGGTCAAGCCGAGTTAGCGCTGCGATTGGAGGAGAGTGGCTATGCTTGGGTGCGGGAAAAATATGGTCCCTTACCCAAGGAAGAAGAAGAGCTAACCTCCTAAGGGGAAGCACCATGGCAGATAATCAAGATTTTCTCAATACGATTGGGACAGAATACAAGTACGGGTTTAGCTATCCGGACGATTCGGTCTATAAAAGCCCTAAAGGCCTTAGTGAAGAGGTAATCCGGCAGATTTCAGCTTTCAAAGAGGAGCCAGAATGGATGTTGGAATTTCGCCTAAAAGCCTACCGCCACTTCATTGAACGTCCTATGCCCACCTGGGGACCGGACCTGAGCGGTTTGAATTTGGACGAGATTATTTTTTATGCACGCCCGCCTCAGGTGGACCAGAAACGCTGGGAAGACATCCCCGATAACATCAAGAATACCTTTGACCGCTTAGGCATCCCTGAGGCAGAGCAAAAATACTTAGCTGGAGTGGGCGCTCAATACGACTCGGAAATGGTCTACCATAACATTCAAGAAACACTCGAAAAGCAAGGCGTCATTTTTCTGAGCATCGAGAATGGCCTCAAGCAATACCCCGAGATCTTCCGCGAATACTTTTCGACAGTTGTACCCATTCAAGATAACAAATTTGCTGCGCTCAATAGTGCTGTCTGGTCTGGCGGATCCTTTGTTTACGTCCCAAAGGGCGTAAAGGTTGATTTGCCCCTGCAAGCTTACTTCCGCTTGAATATGGCGAATATTGGTCAGTTCGAGCGTTCACTCATTATCGCCGATGAAGGCGCGCAAGTACATTATGTGGAAGGTTGTACCGCTCCTCTATATTCAACAGAATCGTTCCATAGCGGTGTGATCGAGATCGTGGTCAAAAAAGGCGCACGCGTTCGCTACACTACCATCCAAAACTGGTCCACGAACGTATATAACCTGGTAACCCAACGAGCGAAAGTATTTGAAAATGGCACCATGGAATGGGTGGATGCAAACTTAGGCTCAAAAATCACCATGAAATATCCCTCTTGTTACCTGATGGAGCCGGGTGCGCATGGGGAAGTCCTATCGGTTGCCTTTGCCGGCCCAGGCCAGCAGCAAGATGCCGGCGCTAAGATGTTGCATTTTGCTCCCAATACAAGCAGCAAAATCACTTCCAAATCCATCTCGCGTGGGAATGGACGGGCTTCGTATCGCGGGCTGGTGCGCGTGGCAGCTGAAGCGGAAAACTCCCGTTCCAACGTGGTGTGCGATGCCTTGCTACTCGATCATGATTCTCGCTCAGATACTTACCCGACCATTGACGTGCATGCCAAAGACGTTTCCATTGGGCATGAGGCAACGGTTTCCAAGATTGGAGAAGAACAGCTTTTTTACTTGA
>DNSH01000052.1 GCA_003499715.1 Candidatus Mesolinea sp.
GCGGCTTGTTGGGCAGCTTTGCGAGCGGCTCGCTTGCTCTTCAAGCGATTAATCTGGATACCTATTGCTTGGAAAGCTTTACTCACTCCGCTGGTTACCTCAGCCATGGAGAGATCAATGAGCAGAATAAGCGCAATGAGCAACCAGGCAATTAACCAAATCAAGGCGCCAGGTGCTCCAAACCAGCGCGTAAGCGTCGTCAGAAGAAAATTGCCAATTGCTCCGCCGCCGATTTGATCCTGGGCAGGTAGCCTATTGGCGAGTAGCTGAAACCATGCCAATAGATTGAATAGGAATAGACCAATCCCAATCAGCCGGGCAGGCGCAATTTTAGAAAAATTCTCACGTTTCCTGAGAAGCAAGAGCCAGACGCTTCCTAAAATCAGTAAAAATGGGAAGAGGTACGCTCCCCAGCCAATACCCTTATATAACACCCCAGCCCACCAGTTCGGCAAGGTGCCAGCGCTGGAGGTAAACAAGCTTATCAACGTCAGAATGGCGATGACAAGGAGAATAATTCCGAAAATAGTGTATTTTTGGTCTTGGGTAAGCTTAAATACAGGCTGCGAGGTAGTTGCTTTTTTTTGTGTAGGTTTGCGAGAAGTGCTATGGGAAGTTTTCGCAGGTGTGGATTTATGTGTTGACGAACGGCTGGAAGACCCGGTACCACTTTTGGTTGTTTTTTTATTGGTTTTGCTGGTTGATTTGGCGCGCCCTGCCATATCTTCTCCACCGAATGAAATGTGTAATCGGATTATAGCATGAAGGCTTCTTGATGCATCTGAGCTTTTGAAGCGATAAGCTTTGTCTCGTCTTGTGGGCAAGCGAAGAAATTTTACTTAATATACCGGTTCACGAAAGGTTAAAAAGCGTCTTCTCAATAATGGCTCCGTGTTAAAATGCTCGCATGCCTCGTGAAGATGCTTCTGGATGGACATTTCGCAAGATTCTGCGATTAGAGTTAGTCGTCGTTGCCATGCTCTTGCTGCTCACAGGTTCCAGCGCTGCGCTTTGGGATCCTTTAGAAGCCTTACGCAAGTATTCGCGTAGTGTAGAGTTTGATTTCAGCACCTGGACGGTGCAAGCCTTGATGGAGAAAGGTATCTCTGCTGCACTCAAAGTGGATAAGTTTCTCCCGAATGAAGAACAAAATGCGCTAGTGGACGTTTACCTCCAGCAAGTGGACTTAGTAAATCAGTTGAACATTAGTTTAGACGAAGCAGTTTCAGCGCCGGAGATGGCTCACCGAGATGAAAAAGTTGCTGAGCTGCAATCACAGCTTACTGACGAAAAACAGTATCTTGCTAATTTGGCGACGATTGTGGAGGCGGTTGTTCAATCGCAAACTGAGCGAACCTTAGCGGAAATGGGGTTTGGCTGGGGTGGTCAAGTGTTTCCGCCGGTGCTTTACAAGATATCAGATCTACCGCTCAATTTGATTGTCTCACCCCGCACGGAGATACGCACAGTTTTGAGCCTCAATTTGCTCCCCGGTTTGGATACATTACAGAAGGAATCTATTGAAGAGGGAATTTATACAGAATTTAATTATTCTGCCTTGGTGGAACCAATTGGCGGGTTGAGCGCTTACCCTACCATGGTGATGCAAACGACAAGCTTCAGTTGGCTGGTTGAAACTGTAGCGCATGAATGGATACATAATTATCTATTCTTTCACCCTTTAGGCTTGCGCTACGATGTTAACCCTCAAATGCGCACAATCAATGAAACCGTGGCAAGCTTAGCTGGCACGGAGATTGGCAATTCGATGCTGATGGCATCCTTTCCGGAAAAGCTACCCCCTCCTGCTGCCCCCAAAATGCGCTCGAAACTGCAGGAGCCGGGTGAGGAAGCTGGGATGGTTTTCGATTTCGGTGCTGAGATGCGCCAAACCCGCGTGCGCGTCGATGAATTACTTGCTGCAGGAAAGGTGAATGAAGCAGAACAATATATGGAAATGCGCCGGCATTTTTTCTGGGAGCATGGCTACCATATCCGCAAAATCAATCAGGCATATTTCGCATTTTATGGTTCTTATAACGACCAACCTGGTGGCGGAGCGGCTGGAGCGGATCCCGTTGGACCGGCAGTCCGTAAGCTTTGGGCTGAAAGCCGAACATTAAAGGAATTTATTGAAAAAGTACAGACTGTACGCTCTTATGCTGATTTGCTTGAGCTCCTGGAGCAGCCGAATTAGTTTAGAAGGGCTCTTTTCGGATGTGATTATTAATCATCTATATCATCGGGTTCATCAGGAAGAGAGTCAGCAATCTCTTCTGGGTTTTCGCCGTGCTCTAAGCGCTCGACTACCTCATTGAATTCTGGCCCAAGGTCTTCTCCGGTTTCATGGCTCAATTCGCGCATCATCTGCCCCAATTTGCGCGGATCTTGCTCCAGATCTTCCAAAATTTGATCGTCATCCAAGTTTTCTAAGCTGACCGAGCTACCACGGCTGATACGCACGCGCCGAATAAGGCGGGTCAGGCTCTCAGAACTGCAGTGTGGGCAGCTCACTTTTTTCTGATCAAACTCAGCATAGGTTAGAAAAACCTCAAAGCGTTTGTGGCAATTATTACAGCGAAAATCATAATAGGGCATACACAACCACCTCGATGATGATTTTCTTCCATTATAATACCCGAGAAATCTTCACAGCCTAGGTGTATCTAGCTGAAGCTTAATGGACCGAGTGGCAACCCACCCGCAGGTTAAGGTACCCAAAGGGTAAAGTGCCCGAAGGGTATAATTGTGGCATAAATTTTTTGCTAATGGGATGACAACATGACCGAGAACAGCACTTATTTTGGATCAGTACCTTTTTCACCCTTATTACTGGTCATTTCTGGCCCTTCAGGCATCGGTAAGGATGCTGTGGTACAGGCGCTGCGTACCAGATATAGCAACCAACACTTTGTTATTACCATGACTTCACGCCCGCCCCGCCCCTGCGAGAAAAATGGCGTTGATTATTTTTTTGTCTCTCGTGAAGAGTTCGAACGCTTAGTTGCTGCTGGTGAACTGCTTGAGCATGCTAAGGTCTACTCGGATTACAAGGGAATTCCCCGCAGGCAAGTTAAGGAAGCGTTGGAATCCGGCAAAGATGTGATTATGCGTTTAGATGTGCAAGGCGCCATGACAATCCGATCGCTTTGCCCAGAAGCGGTGCTGATCTTTCTTACCGCAAGCTCACGCGAAGAATGGATTAACCGCTTAGCCTCACGCTGCAGCGAATCGCCAGAAGAATTTGAATTGCGTGTGCGCACGGCAGAGCAGGAATTCAGCCATTTAGATATTTTTGACTATATTGTTGTCAATGCCGAAAACAAACTCGAGCAAACCGTTGACGTCATTCAAGATATTATTACTGCCGAACATCACCGTGTCCATCCCCGTCAGGTAACCCTATGAACTACCAAACTCCAGAGAACCCAACCTCAACATCACAACCGGCGCCTATGGCTGTGCGCTTGAATGCAGTTAAGCCAAAAGCAACCTATATCCTGATGGGTGTGATTACGGTATTCTACCTGTTGCAGGTATTGTCGGAACGTTACCTAGGTTTTGACCTGCTTTTCTTATATCTTGGTAAAATCCAGCAGCCTATTTTGGCTGGTCAGGTTTGGCGGCTGATTACCCCCGCTTTTTTACACGGGTCGCTGCTGCATTTAGCCTCGAATTTATATGCGCTCTATGTTCTAGGATTGCAATTAGAGGGTATCTATGGGCATAGGCGCTTTTTACTGCTTTTCTTTATTTCAGCATTTGGTGGGAACGTGCTTTCGTTTGTGCTTACACCGGCAGCCTCTTTAGGAGCATCTACCGCTATTTTTGGATTGCTTGCTGCGGAAATTATCTTTGTGGTTCAAAACAAGCGTTATTTAGGCGGGCGTTCGCGTGGCTTGCTTTTCAACCTGATATTTATCTTGTTGCTAAATTTGTCCATTGGATTCAATCCGGCACTCAATATCGATTATTTTGGGCATTTGGGCGGATTAATCGCTGGCGGTTTATTTGCTTTCCTTGCAGGACCAAAATGGCAGTTGGAGTGGACCGAATTCCAGCCAGAACTGAAGGACACGCGTGCTAAGCGGGAGATTCAGATGGCGTTGGTGATAGTCTTCTTAGGTTTCTGCCTGATCGCTGTGATTCCTTTCATCTTTGGATAAGTTTGCGCGTTTCGATTAGATGCAGGATGCTTTGGATGAAGGGGGCAGGGTCTTGCGCATAGGTATGCAGGATAAAATCAGCATCTCCCGGTTTGAAGCGGGCGGTGCTGGCAAAACCTACACTCACCATGCCGGCAGCCTTAGCTGCATTAATACCATGATGGGAATCTTCAAAGACCACGCAATGTTCAGGTGGGACACCTAATATTTTTGCTGCACGTAAGAAGATATCTGGAGCTGGCTTGCTGGGGAGGTCTTCGCCTGAAACCAGTGCTTGAAAGTAATGCCGAATCCCAAAAGCATCTACCACTTTCTCTATATTTTCCATATTCGCCGAAGAAGCAATGGCTTGCTTGGCACCGTGATCAGCAAAATAAGCTAACCAATCATTAACGCCTGGGAAAAGCCGCGCTTTCGTGGATAGTTGCTGACGAAAAAGCTCTTCTTTATGGTTGGCAATCTGAGTGTATGTGGAGTCGTCAGGTTCGTATCCTAAATATATCGGCACTGTCTCGCGATTATTGGCACCAAAATGAGAGCGAAAGAGATCGCGATTGAAGGGGATATCTCGCCCCGCAAAAGTTTCCTGCCAGGTTTCATAATGTAAATCAAAAGTATCCAGGATGGTTCCATCCATATCCCATAAAATTGCCAAGTCACGGATTTCCAAAACTCACCTCAAGGT
>DNSH01000130.1 GCA_003499715.1 Candidatus Mesolinea sp.
TTCCCCTCCCCAGCGTCTCGTTTCAGTGTAAAACTTTCCGCCCGATGCTGGTGAGGGGAAAGATGTTTGTAGGCGGAGGCGGCCGCCCCCGCCTACAAAAGAACCACCCTCTCCCAGCAGATTGACGCTAAAAAACGAACGGGATTCGGGGCTGGGAGAGGGCAGGATGAGGGTAGATTGAAATTCTTAACTTTGAAAAATATGGATGTAATCGATCAACCAATGTTTTTCAACACTCTCATAAAAAGAAATATGAAAAACAGAAGACAATGATTTATAATTGGAAATGAAGCGAGAGTAAAATGAGCGTTTTTGATACAATCTTTGGTGATCCTGAAATTCGCAAGCTTGATCAGCATCGTAAGCAAGAGGTAAACAAGCTAATTATTCAGCTCATTGATATCGGTGTACGGGATGATTACCTTTCTCTCAACCCTGGCGGACCGTTCGATATACAATGTCATCATCGCGAAGCTAAAGATATTGGCAAGCGTCTCTATGAAATTGGAGGCGTGCCGTTGATGTTGGCTGCACGGAAACAAGTTAAGCGCAAGTTGAAAGCCGTCATGGCTGAGCATTTGGATTATTGCTGGAAAGACATCGGAGAATGGCAGGTATAACATATCTGCACTAAAAACATCAGCAAAGCAACCCTGTATTTCAGGGTTGCTTTTTTATGTACTTAAGGTTTGTCTGACCTCAGGACGGTTTTATGGAGAGGGATGTTATAATCTGTTCAGTGTAAACGCTAAAAAGAAAGGTACTATGGCGATGAACGCAGAACACGCAAAGCATCATAAAGAAAAGAAAATCATCACGGCAGAACATGCACCTCAAGCGATTGGTCCGTATTCTGTAGCGGTAGTTGGCGGATGTTTTCTGTTTGTCTCTGGTCAATTAGGCATAGACCCAACTACTGGCGATTTAAAACCTGGTGTGGAGGCGCAAACCCGTCAAGCACTTACCAACCTGAAAACAATCCTCGAAGCAGCTGGCTCTGATTTAAATGCAGTGGTTAAGACGACCGTTTTCTTACACAACATCGCTGACTTTGCTGCCGTAAATGCAGTTTATGCTGAGTTCTTTACACATAATCCCCCTGCTAGATCCGCGGTACAAGTGGCAGCATTGCCAAGAGGCGGGCTTGTCGAAATTGAAGCCATTGCTTTCCTCCTGCACAGTGGCGGAACATGTGAGTGTCAGGACTCTTAGCGCTGAAGTAATTATCGAAAGCCATTTGCTTATGCCTATTCAAGTCTCAGTGGTTGTGCCTTGCCGCAATGAAGAAAAAACGATTCGTTTGCTCTTAGAAGCATTGGCGCAACAGACTTTTCCTCAAGCCGAAATGGAGGTGCTCATCGCTGACGGATTGTCTGAGGATGGCACACGGGATGTGATCGCTGAATTTCAAACGGAACACCCCGACTTACAGGTGCATGTATTAGAAAACCCTAATCGTATTATCCCCGCTGCGCTTAATGTCGGCATCGCTGCCGCCCAAGGGGAGTATATTTTGCGCATGGACGCCCACGCTATCCCCCGACCAGACTATGTAGCCCGCTGCGTAGAGGTTTTGCAAGCCAGACAAGCCGAAAACGTGGGCGGTGTTTGGGAAATCCAGCCCCAAAATGAAAGCTGGATCGCGCGGTCGATTGCCGCAGCAGCTGCGCACCCGATAGCGGTGGGTGATGCAGGATACCGCATTGGCAGCCAAGCCGGCTACGTGGATACCGTGCCATTTGGGGCTTTTCGGCGCGAACTGATCGAACGCATTGGACTCTTTGATGAACGCTTGCTCACCAATGAAGATTATGAATTTAACACACGCATCCGTCAATCTGGCGGGCGTATCTGGCTGGATCCCCAGATCCGCTCAGTGTATTTTGCGCGGGGGAGTCTAAGTGATTTAGCAAAACAGTACTGGCGCTATGGCTATTGGAAGGCGCAAATGTTGAAGCGCTATCCCAAAACACTGCGCATGCGGCAAGCTTTGCCCCCTATATTTGTCCTTAGCCTCATCTTACTGCCTATATTAAGCCTGATTTTTCAACCTGTATTCACCGTTTGGCTCATAGAATTAGGAATTTACCTCGTAACACTTATCCTAGTTGGTATACAGCTTGCAATCCAAAAGAAAGATGCCGCGCTAACCCTTGGTGTCCCACTGGCGATTGCGACTATGCACCTGAGCTGGGGTGCAGCGCTTTTAGTCGGAAGTCTCTCCAGCCCGCGCAGCTGAGAGAGAAGGAGAAAAGAGTATGCAAGATAAACGAGCAGCACCGCGGTGGCGCCTTAAGCAATCAGAGCAACGAGCCTTATTGATTTTAGGGGATCTTATTGCTGGCTACTTAGCCTTGCTGGTTGCGCTGTACTTTTGGGCTGCTGGAGATGCTTGGCTGCAGTTTTCGTTGGAATTCCTGAAAACTCGGCCAGATACCTGGTTTTATTTTCTGCCTATCCTCTGGATTATTTTGCTCGTCGATACGTATGATGTCAACAAAGCTGGAAATATGCAACTTACGATGCGGGGGGTTGGTGTCGCTACCATTGCAGCTATTTTCCTCTATCTGATTGTTTATTTTGCCATGCCCCCGCTCACGTTGCCTCGGCGCGGTGTAGCATTCTTTATTATCTTCGTGGTCATCTTTACCCTCATTTGGCGCTATGTTTATGTGCGCTCATTTCAGGCGGCGAGCCGTTCCAGGCGCGCCTTGATTATAGGTGCAGGCAAGGCTGGCTCAACACTGGTGAATGTTATTGCTGATAAAAACCCGCCACCCTTCAATTTGATTGGCTTAATAGATGACGACCCGGAAAAGTTAGGTAGCACCATTCGAGATTATGAAGTATTAGGTGATCATACCCAGCTGTTTGATATTATCGATCAGAGAGGCATTACAGATCTGATATTAGCGATTTCCGGCCCAATAAATCACGGTATGTTTCAGAATTTATTGATGGCACAAGAACAAGGCTTGGATATCTCCACTATGCAGGAAGTCTACGAATCCCTTTTGGGGCGTGTTCCGATTAACCTGCTTGACTCGGAGTGGGTTATCCGCTCATTTGTCAGCCACACACCCAATGGCGGCTTTTACCGCCTGTTCAAGCGCTTGATGGATCTTGCCATTAGCTTGGTTGGATTGGTATTTCTCGTTGGTCTATTCCCGATTATTGCAGTAA
>DNSH01000083.1 GCA_003499715.1 Candidatus Mesolinea sp.
AGCGGCAGCCAAGGCAGGCTTAGCGTGATAGCGCGCAACTTCCCCGGTTTGGGCAGCGCCGATCGTTCCCCAGAGGAAGAGGTTTCTACGGTGCGCAAATCCTTAGAGCAGCTCAAGCAGATCGAGCTGGCGCCTTTCTTCACAGTTACCTCTGCAGAAGACCCTGCCAGCCAAGTGGACGGCTTGATGATTGCGCATATTCGCTTTCAGGGCTTTCAGGGCAATATCCGCGCGACCACCCGCCCGGTCAGTTTTGATGCCACAGCTTTGGAGCAGCTGCTTGCGGTAGAACCGATTGCTAACTGGCGTGCTGCTGGTGGTCTAACTGTTACCAACAGCTTGGGCAGCCGCGCAGTGCGTAATTTTTTTGACCCAACCGGACAAACCTTTGATGCCTTCAACATTGCCCGGACGGCTTTTTTAGCCGGCAATGACTTGCTTTACGTGCATGATTTCAAAGCTCCTTTGGACCAAAGCGCATACGAAACGATCACGCGCACGCTGCAGCTCTTTGCCAGCAAATATGAAGAGGATTCCGTCTTTGCCAACCGTGTGGACGCCGCTGTGTTGCGCATCCTCAGGGCAAAGCTCGAACTTTATGGCAGCTTTAATCCAGAAACAATCGTCCCTAACCCAACAAGCTTAGCCAACCTTGGTCAGGCTGAAAAAATCAATTTTAACGTCGCCCGAGAAGCCGTAACGCTGATTTCACCCAGCCCAGAAGACCTCAATGCACTCTTACCTAGCCCGCCCGAAACATACGACTCAATCATTATCTTTACCGACGAACGCGCTCAGCGGCAGTGCAGCAATTGCCAATTACTTTATGACCTGCCAAACTTCGCTTTTCAGAATTCTTTGCTCAGCCTTTATGGACCTTCCGGCAGCAATCTGATTTTAGCTAACCGGCTGAACTCCTATACGTTCAAGCAGCTCATCGACTTCCTGGATGGCAATATCACGGGAATTGATCCTTATCTTTCAACCAACCTAAACCGCGCTCAATGGGTGATTTTCAACATAAAAGATTTAGACCCCGATTTGCCAGAAACATACGCCTTGCGTCGCATGTTAGCAGAGCGCTTTGATTTGCTGCGCGAGAAAAAAATCGTTGTTTTTTCTTATGATGCCCCCTACTACCTGGATGCAACTGAAATCTCCAAATTAACAGCGTATTATGGACTATATTCCAGCAGCCAAGCTTTCATCGACGTCGCAACGCGGGTGCTCATGCAAGAGGTGCAACCAACAGGCTCGCTGCCAGTCTCTTTGCCTGCAGTGGGTTACGACCTAATGGTTGTAACTTCACCAGATCCGAACCAAGTCATCCCGATTACTTTGGTGAGCCCAAGAGAAGTTCAACAGAGCACGCCAAACGGGACCGAAACTCCAACAGGTGGAGAAACAACACCTGTTCCGCTATTTGTGGTCGGAGAAACGGTGAAAATTCAAGCCGGCGTGATCAATGACCATAATCAGAACATCGTGCCTGATGGCACTGTGGTGCAATTCACTATTCGCTTAGCCGGCGACCAGGCGATTATCGCTCAACCCCAAGCCACCACTGTGGATGGCTTAGCCACCATTGAATATCGTATCGAGAGGGACGGCATCTTTGAAGTGACCGCCAGCAGTGAACCTGCCAATACTTCTGGCATATTAATCCTCAATACACAGGGCGGTCTGGCGCAGTTGGTCATGCCCACTCCTACCCCAACCAGTACCCCTACGCCTATCCCAACACTGACCCCAACCTATGAAGTTAGCCCCATCACAACGGAAACATTACCCCCCAACCCCAGCGGCTATCCGGATATGATCGATTGGTTGATGACCCTTATTTTTATGGCTTTGGGCTTTGGTGCAACCTACGCCACTGGACGTTTCTGGTGGGGCACCCAGCAGTGGGGCATCCGTTCTGGGTTGTGCGCCCTGATTGGTGGTTTTAGCACTTATCTGCTGCTCACCTTAGGCATCGGAGGTTTGGAAGACTTAGTACGCGAAGGGGGCACTTGGTTTATCGTGGAAGTCACCTTGGTCGGAATGCTTATCGGATGGGTAGCAGCCTTGCTCTGGTGGATGACCGTAAGTAATCCCACATCGGGTAAGCGTTAACCTTCGCGGGTACGTCAGGAAAAGTGCGCACTCCACTGCGTAAATTTTAGCTTCTTAGTCCGCCCTGCTTCACCCAACAAATTTTTCAGCATTGAGGGGCATGGTTAAAGATCCTCTAAGTCATTTAGTTATGCGATTCCTCCAGCAATAAGCTTAGAGATTGCGCAGCAAGGTGAGTAGTAAAGTGAGGAAGCCTAAACTGGCAGCTATTGCTATCAAGCGCTGCTCTAACGTGCCGATTTTTGCGTGCCGGTGCGGGCTGCCATTGCTATAGCCATTACGCAGGCTTGTGGTCGTTTCGCCGGTGAGCGCCTTTATAAATTGACTCACATCAGCCGGTCGATCGTCGGGGTGCAGCGCCATCGCCCAGAGGATAGCATCCGCCACACGTGTGGAGATGGCAGGGTTGATCGTGCGTGGATTGGGTAAGCTATGAGGATCTAAAAAGCGGTCGCGGACATTGACAGGCGGTTGGTTGGTAAGTAAGTGATAAAGCGTGGCACCGAAGGCATAGATATCTGCTCGCCGATCGGTATGCAGGGAATCCCCGCCATATTGCTCCAGCGGGGTGTAAATAGCGGTTCCTTGCCCCTGCAAGATGGTGATGGTTACTTCGCCGGGGGCTAACAGCTTGACCAAGCCAAAATCGACCAGCTTTACCCGACCATTGGGGGTCAGTTTTAGGTTCGAAGGCTTAATATCCCGATGCACGATGGGAGGTTCCTGGTTGTGCAGGTATTCGAGTGCATCTCCAATTTGCCGCGCCCAGTCCAGTACCTCTTCCTCTTCTAAGTATTCCCCCGTCTGGGCAGCTTTACTGACGAGCGTACGCAGGTCATCGCCGGGGACGTAATCCATGACCAAATAGTCACGCTCCTCGATGGAAAAGTAATCGGAAACCTTGGGTAAGTTAGGGTGATCCAGGCGTGCCAAAACGGTAGCTTCTCGTTGGAATTGCTCACGAGATTCTTTTAGCAACTCCGGCGGGAGCGAAGGATCATAAGAAACTTCTTTTACCGCACAGTAGCGTCCACTCAGGCGCAAATCTTCTGCCAGGTAGATAAAACCATATCCTCCCTGACCAATAACACGGTCGATGCGGTAACGCTCGTGCAAAATTGTGCCCTGAGCATGATGTGCAGGCATCGGGTCTTCCTTCTCCTTATACTTAGATCACCCTGCCACCTGGAGGTTCGGCGTTCCCAGGAGGCAAAATCAAATATCGTGTGCGTTATAATAAAAGTTACTAAGCACTAAATGTATTATATCTGATTCGCGGAGCAGATGGAAAACCTGATTGTACTTGCAGACAGTGGCCCTCTCAAAGGCTTACAGTGGCCGGTAAACAGCGAGCTGATCATCGGTCGGGAAGATAGCTGTGAAATTGTTATCCCAGACCGCCAAATCTCACGCCGGCACGCACGCAT
>DNSH01000043.1 GCA_003499715.1 Candidatus Mesolinea sp.
GGGATGCAAGCTGTCTTCAAGCCTAAAAATGACGCTGATCGGGAGCGTTTACTGCGCATGGGCATCAAGTTGGATCAAGTTTACACACCGGAAACGCTCGCCCCCGGTAAAAACCTGATTTTTTGCGCCACTGCGGTGACACCGATTTTGACCACGACCAAAGCAGTGCTGGAAGGGGTTAGTTTTTTCCCTGGAGGGGCAAAAACCAATAGTTTAGTTATATCCAATGGCTTCATGAATTTCGTACCGACCACACACGTGCTGGATGGGGATACTTTTGTGCGCCAAGGAAGTGAATTTCGTTTATGGTGATCAACGCAATCAGTCTCTGCCTGTTTTGACAGCTTTTAGCGGGATGGTATACTTGCGCTGAAAATTTTAATGAGGTTTATGATGAAAACAGCTTTAATTACGGGCATTACCGGCCAAGATGGCTCATACTTAGCCGAGCTATTGCTCAGTCAAGGATATGAGGTGCATGGCCTTATCCGTCGTGCCAGTACTTTCAATACCCGGCGCATCGACCACCTATATCACGACCCACATGGCAATGGGGACCTTCCCAAATTATTCCTCCACTATGGCGATATGGGTGCTACGGACACCTTATTGGATGTGATTTACACGACCAAGCCCGATGAGGTCTACCATCTCGCTGCGCAGAGCCATGTGCGCGTCAGCTTTGATATGCCCGAATATACCGGCAATATTACCGGCATCGGCACTACGCGTATTTTGGAAGCTATTCTTAAAAGCGGTTTGAAAACGCGCTTTTATCAGGCTTCTTCTAGTGAGCTTTTTGGGGATGCCAATCCACCGCAAAATGAGGAAACGCCTTTCCACCCGCGCAGCCCGTATGCTGCAGCCAAGTTGTATGCCTATTGGATGGCAAACAACTATCGTGAAGCTTATGGCATGTACACCGTTAATGGTATCCTTTTCAACCACGAGTCGCCCCGCCGGGGGGAGACCTTTGTGACGCGTAAAATTACGCGGGCTGTGGCTGCAATACGAGCTGGTAAGCAAAGCAAACTTTTCTTGGGTAATTTAGATGCCAAACGGGATTGGGGTTATGCCCCAGAATATTTAGAAATGATGCACTTGCTGCTGCAGCAAGACGAACCTGATGATTTTGTGATTGGTACTGGGGAAGCACACTCCGTCCGCGATTTTCTGGATGAAGCTTTTGGTTATGCAGACATGGATTGGCATAAGTATGTGGAAATTGACCCGCGATATTTCCGACCCACTGAAGTAGATTATTTACTCTGCGACCCGACCAAAGCACGCACAAAACTAGGCTGGGAGCCAAAAGTGAAATTCCACGAGTTGGTGCGCATCATGGTTGATGCCGACCTTGAGCTGGCTGGTCTGAGCATCCCTGGGGAGGGCAAACGGATCGTAGATGAAAAGTTTGGAAATTGGCACCGCTGGGAAGACCAAGTGATTAGTATGGATCAATTAACCACTGGATAATGAGTATGATATAATAATGCACACGGAGGAGTAATCCGGGCTGGCTCACAGAGATGGATGGGAAAGGCTGAGACTATCCAGAGCACAAGGACCGAGATGAAGTCGCCGTGAGAGCAGCTGAAGAAATCCTGAGAGGAGAGTAGAACAGCTCGGGAGCGCCCGTTAACGCGCAACCCAAGTGCACTGGTATAGGCCAGTGAATTGAGGTGGTACCACGGAAGCAAACTTTCGCCCTCAACGTGCGAAAGTTTTTTATTTAAATTTTTGAAGGAGGCATCATGACAGAACTGCCAAAAGCTTATGATTTTCATGATTACGAGGAGAAGATTTATCGGGATTGGGAGAGCAAAGGCTACTTCAAGCCTTGGAACGACCCGAATAAACTTGGGTTCGACCCAACGATCCAGCCATTTGTGATTGTAATGCCGCCGCCTAATATTACTGGCGCGCTGCACTTAGGGCACGCTCTTTTCGTTGCCATGGAAGACCTGATAATCCGTTACCACCGCATGAAAGGTGAGCCGACGCTTTGGGTGCCAGGCACCGATCATGCGGGAATTGCTACACAATTGCAAGTTGAAAAGCAATTGGCGAAAGAAGGCTTGACCAAGGCAGATTTAGGGCGGGAAGCTTTTGAACAACGTGTTTGGCAATGGAAAGAGCAATATGGCAGCCAAATTACCCAGCAGATCCGGCAATTAGGCGCCAGTTGTGATTGGGAGCGTGAGCGCTTTACCCTCGACCCAGGTCTTTCGCGCGCCGTGCGTGAGGCTTTTGTGCGCCTTTATGAAAAAGGATTGATTTACCGCGGTCCACGGATGATTAATTGGTCGCCTGGGTTGATGACTGCTGTATCTGATTTGGAAGTTGAATATTCTGAGGAACCAGGTACCCTGTATTACTTCAAGTACATGTTAGCCGATGGGTCGGGGAAGTACATTCCCGTCGCAACCACTCGGCCAGAAACCATCTTAGGCGATACTGCTGTGGCAGTTCATCCCGATGATCCTCGCTATCAAAAACTTGTGGGCAAGCAAGTAGTTGTGCCCATTATTGGCAGAGCAATTCCGGTGATAGCAGATGACTACGTGGAGCGTGAATTTGGTACGGGTGCGCTGAAAATCACACCTGGGCACGACCCACATGACTACGAGATTGGTCAGCGTCATAATTTAGCATTAATCAACATATTAAATAAAGACGCAACCCTCAATGAAAATGCAGGACCCTACGCTGGCTTAGACCGTTTTGAAGCTCGCAAGAAGCTCTGGGAAGACATGCGGGCTCAAGGCTTGGTGATCAAAGAAGAACCCTACATGCTAAATGTGCCACGATCGATGCGCGGAGGTGAGATTATCGAGCCGTTGGTTTCGACCCAATGGTTCGTTAAGATGGATTCCCTCGCTCAAAAAGCTAAAGCGGCTGTGGAAGCGGGTGAGATAATTTTTGTCCCCGAGCGTTTTACCAAGATTTTTTACAATTGGATGGATAACATTCAGGATTGGTGCATCAGCCGGCAGCTGTGGTGGGGGCATCGCATTCCTGTGTGGTACTGCCAGGATTGCGGAGAAACGATTGTGGCGCGTGAGACACCTACCCAGTGCCCTAAGTGTGGCAGTGACCGCTTGGCGCAGGACCCGGATGTATTGGATACCTGGTTCTCTTCGGGGCTTTGGCCGTTCTCGGTGTTTGGCTGGCCAGATGAAACCTCTGATTACAAGTACTTTTATCCCACCTCGGTCATGGAGACGGGGTATGACATCATCTTCTTCTGGGTGGCTCGTATGATTATGGATGCACTTGAATTCACGGGCAAAGCACCTTTCCATACCGTCTATTTACATGGCATCATTCGCGATGAAAATGGCGAGAAGATGAGCAAGACCAAGGGTAACGTCATCGACCCACTAGAGCTTATGGACGCAATGGGCACGGATGCATTACGCTTTACGTTGCTTGTCGGTTCCACACCTGGCAATGATATGAATGTCTC
>DNSH01000077.1 GCA_003499715.1 Candidatus Mesolinea sp.
ATTCCTTCCAAGCATAAAGGTAGCCAATCTCGGCGTGGACCGGGTTGGTGTGCAGCTGCACGCTAAAACCGCTTCCCTCCAAGAAGCGCACTAAGCGGGAATGCTCGTGCTCAGTGTCTAGGTCGTGATATTCCATCACGATGCGCTGTACACGAGCAAGGCTCTCTGCGCTCGCTCCCATCAGGATAGCATACTCAGCGCCTTCACAATCCAACTTGAGCAGGTCAATGATGGAATCTACCGAGTCTTGCACGAGCTGGTCGAAGGTAATCACCGGAATTTCGGCGGTAAGAGCTGTATCTGATTGCTGAAAGACAGTCTTGCCCTGCAAGGGCTCGGCATTTACCAGATCTAGCTGTATGGTTCCATGCTGATCCCACACGCCAACGCAAAACGCTTGTACATTGCTTAGCTTATTTAGCATGATATTTTCCTGCAGGAGAGCAAAGGATTGTGGGTTGGGCTCGTAGGCGTAAACTTCGCCGGCGGCAGCTTTTTGTGTAGCGTAAACGGTGAATTCACCAATGGCTGCGCCGATATCGACGACCACCCAATCTGGCTCGATTTGCGTGCCATAGCGCATATAAAACTGATCCAGAAAAGTCTCTTTTACTGACCAGATATCCATTGCGCTACGCACGCGCATCTCGGTGGGCTGACGCCAAAAATGTAAGGTCGCTGGTTCAGAGAGCTGCTTTCCGAGGAAGGCGCGCAGGAGCAGCCCCCAGCTGCGGAAGCCAGCCGCCATCTCCAGCACGCTCCAGGCATAATAGCTCCATTTACGCCAAGCACTCATGCGTCTCTCCGAGCAGCGTAAAAAGTGCAGGTACCATCCTCACATAGCGGGTTATCCAAGAGCCGGCGGATTTTACGATAGTGCAAGAAGGGGTTTTGCCGCGAGGGAAAGAGCACCCATTTACCTAAGGTTTTCTTCCAGAGTAAATTGGGCAAGCCGGCAGCATGCCCACGCTCGAGCATTTGCAGCGCCCACTTGGGGAAGTAGTTCCAGTATTCCACGCTCGTAAAGCCGGCTAACTTCAGGCGCGCCAGCCATACCTCCGGCGGGTCCAGGTTCACATGCCGGGCAATACGGTTGAAAAAAGTTTCATAGCGGGTAGCCAAGCCAGGCAGCCCAAGCGCGTTCAGCACCTGCATGCCCCATAGGTCCGTACGGAAGTGCTGATTGGGCACGACAAAGTAAAACATACCGCCTGGCGCCATCACGCGCCCGATGTCATTGAGCACCAACTGCACATTGGGGATATGCTCGAGCACGCTGTTGCTGATAGCGTAAGCAAAGCTTGCTGGGGGCAGCGGCAAGGCAGAACCATTCGCTTGCACCAGCAGCGCGTAGACCTTGCGGCCGGCAGCTTCTCGTAAAGGCTGCCACCACGGATCGATCCCCAAAATTTGCTGACCGGTAAGGTAAGCCTGGGCAAAATGCCCATCACCAGCGCCAATATCCAAAATAGGGCCTGGGATATCGAAACGGGCGTAGAGGCTATGCTCCACCGCCCGCAGCATCCCGCGGAAATAGGGCAGGCTGGAAAGATGCTTCCAGCAAATCTCATCCAACTCGTCGGCAGTGAGCTCTCTCATCGGCGCAGGACTTCCTCAAAAAGCATTTGATAGGTTTGCGCCACTTCTTCCTTGGCAAATCTTCTCAGGTAATCCTCTGCATGGGGCAGTATTGCCTTGCCCTCGTCCAATGTCGCAATAATAGCCTGAGCTAAAGCTTCGGCGTCGCGCAGGGGCACAATTTTACCCATGCCGGTGTTCAAAACAGGTTGGCGCACCCCGGGCAAATCCGAAGCAATCACCGGGGCGCCTTGCAGCATAGCTTCGATTTGCACAATTCCAAAGGATTCCGTGCGGTTGAGGCTGGAGAAGATGAGCATATCACACGCCCCAAAAAAAGCACGGAATTCATCATCGGGCAGGTAGCCCAACGACTGCCAATGTTTTCCAAGTGGCTCAAGCATCGCTTCGATCTTTGCCTGATATGCTTCCTCGCCCAAGACGCCTTTCCAAGTGCCGGCATGTACTACCCGAGTTTGTGGGTAGACTGCGAGCACTTTGGGCAGCGCTGCGATCAGGTATTCATAGCCTTTCTCGGCAGCCACGCGCCCAGCTAGCCCTAATATATGCTCATCCGGTTGAAAGCCATATTTCGCCTTAAAAGCTTGCACCTCTTCAGGTGTGGTGCGCACCCAATCGATGGGGGTTGGCACTTCACGCACCTTCTCAAGGTGGGGCTTAAGCCAGGGGGAATGCTCGGCATAATCTAGTGAGTTCTGCACAATAATATCTGCCTGGCGCAGCACGCCAGCTTGGCGCTGCTGCGTCCCCCAACCGGCGAGCCGATTGAGCAAGCTGCCGCTCATTTCCAGGTCACAGTGGTAAGTAACCACAAGCGGCTTCCCCTGCCGCCGGCATTCACGGGCAAAGTTTGGTGATTCGAACTGAGGTAGATGCAGGTTTACCACATCTGCCCAAGCCACCCAGCGGCGAGCAGCCGCACGTAGTCCGTGCATTAGCACGCCCTTGGAGATGTGCATACTCACCTGCAGGCGCACCACTTTTACGCCTTCCAGATCTTCCTCAAGCGCCAAATCTGGCTTGAACTGTGAAGTCAACACTACAACTTCATGCCCTAATTGCACTAAACCCTTAGCCATGCGCAAAGCATAAATCGATAGCCCAGATTTATACGGCTCGAAGTAAGTGGTAGTCATGAGAATTTTCACGCCACATCTCCGTGCTGTTTGTGCCAATGGGAAGCCTTACTTGCCAGGCTGCCAAAGCTTTCACCTAGGATGTAAATTCCCACCATACCGAGTAGGCTTGTTCCAATAAATTGCACCGCATGTAAAATGAGTGCAATAGCCAATGCTGTGGATTGCTCTACGCCTAACAAGCCATAAAGTGCTACATTAGCTGCCTCGTAAACGCCCAAGTTGGCTGGAGCAGCGGGTAAGGCGTTGGCAAAAGACCCGCCAGCAACGATGAATACGGACCACCAATCTTGGCTGGCGGGCAAGAGTGCTCGCTGCAACACCACAACGGATCCCATCGAGCACATCCAACTGGCCGCCAGTAATAAAAGCGCATACAAAAACCTAATCGGATCGAGCAGAATCTGAAATCCCGCTAAGAAGCCCTTTATCCTGGGCAGCCAGCGCAATAAACGCGGTTTACCCGCCCAACGCGTTTCCAATTTGGCGTTGATTTTCGTCAAATTGCGCGCAGCCAATCCAGCCAGGATGAATAACAACACGGTAAGCGCTAATACCACACTAGCTAAGGTTTGCATCGAGCGTGCACTCACTACCCTCGGGAGCATCAACAAGAAGTAGGTTGCGGCTAAAAAGAAATCCAGCGTGCGCTCAGTGATGATGCTGGCGAGCACTTGCATAAAACCCGCTTGGACTTTACCTTTTCCAGCCAATAAGGCTGCCCGTCCAAATTCGCCTAATTTAAAAGGCAAAACGTTATTGAGTAAGTAGCCGGCATTAATACCAAAAAAAGCTTCCCAGAAGGTGAATTTCCCTTCTAACAAAAAAAACCAGCAAATCACACGCAACACTAGGCTTAAAAGGAACAACCCTACCACGCTCAAAACTGTGGTGGCGTCCACGCGGCTGAAAGCAGCCCCAACCTGATTGAAATCAACCTGTTGACTAAGAAAATAAATCGCGGCTGCTGTAATCACCAGCGGCAGCAGCCAGCGTAAAACGTCAGATAGATTAGCTTTCTTCGGCTCTTGTGGCATTAATCCTCTAACCTCAGCATCGCCATAAAAGCTTCTTGGGGGATTTCTACGCTGCCAACCATTTTCATACGCTTCTTCCCCTTTTTCTGTTTTTCTAGCAGCTTCTTTTTGCGTGTGATATCACCGCCGTAACATTTAGCCAATACATCTTTGCGCAGAGCTTTGACATTAGCCCGGGAAATGACTTTGCCTTGTGAGTAAGCTTGAATTGGGATGGTAAAAAGTTGTTGCGGGATGAGCTCCTTAAGCTTGCTGACCAGCGCTTGGCCTTTATGATAGGCATCACTTTTATGTACAATTGCAGTAAGCGCATCGACTTTCTCACCGTTTATGAGAATCTCCAACTTGACCAAGTCACCCGCACGATATTCTAAGAACTGATAATCCATCGAAGCATAGCCGCGCGTCCCGGATTTGAGCAGATCGAAAAAGTCGACAATGATTTCAGAAAGCGGGATTTCGAAGTTGAGTTGCACGCGATTAGCTGACGGATATTCTTCGCTAATGTAAATCCCGCGTTTGCGTTTGACTAGGTCCATCACCACGCCGTAATATTCCGATGGCGTAAAGATGTTCAGGGTTAACCATGGCTCACGAATTTCGACAATGCGGCTCTCATCGGGGAGATCGGCAGGGGAATCAATAGTAATAACATCCCCATTGGTCAGCAGCACCTGATACTCAACAGAAGGCGCAGTAAAAACCACGTCCAAGTTATATTCGCGCTCCAGCCGCTCTTGAATTATTTCCATATGGAACAGACCCAAAAATCCGCAGCGAAAGCCAAAATTGAGGGCTTCACTCGATTCAGGCTCAAAACTCAACGAAGCATCGTTGAGCTGCAGCTTCTCAAGAGCATCTTTGAGGTTAGAGTAATCTTCCCCTTCGGTAGGGTAAACGCCGGCAAAAACCATGGGTTTAGCTTTGCGATAACCCGGCAAGGCTTCAGCTGCCGGCTTTACTGCATTCGTAATGGTATCCCCCACGCGGCATTCCGAGACTGTTTTCAGACCCGTGGCGATATAACCCACATCACCAGCTTCCAATTTATCTATCGGGCGTAAATCAGGCGAAAATACACCAATTTCTACAGGTTGTGTGCGGATTCCATTTGCCATCATCATGATGCGATCGGTGGGTTCGAGTTTGCCATCAAACACCCGTACGTATGCGATCACACCCTTATACGGGTCATAATGGGAGTCAAAAATAAGCGCTCGCAAAGGCTGGTCAATATTTCGGGGTGGTTCCGGAATTTTTTTGGCAATTGCCTCGAGTACCAAGTCCACATTTTGCCCGGTTTTGGCGCTGATAGGAATGATTTCCTCTTCATCTACGCCTAAGAGGTTCACTAAATCTTTTTTGACCTCGTCCACCTGTGCGCTGGGAAGGTCAATTTTGTTAATCACCGGAATGATGACCAGGTTAGCATCCAATGCTAAGTAAAGGTTAGCTAAAGTTTGAGCTTCAATCCCTTGGGTTGCATCCACGACTAATACCGCGCCCTCACACGCATAAAGTGCTCGGCTGACCTCATAATTAAAGTCAACGTGTCCAGGGGTATCGATGAGGTTGAACTCATAATCCTGCTCATCCTTTGCATGATAGACCATACGCACAGCCGAGGCTTTAATCGTGACGCCTTTCTCGCGTTCCAATTCCATGTTATCCAACACCTGCTCGGTCATCTCACGTGCAGAGATGGTGTCGGTCAATTGGAGCATTCGGTCAGCTAAAGTGGATTTGCCATGATCGACATGGGCAATGATGCAAAAATTACGGATATTTTCCATGAGGCTTCAGTGACGTTCGCTCCTCCCTATGCATTTTCCTGCGAAATCACCTGAGCAATTGCCTCGGGAATACATATATGATCGGAATTGCTACCTACGCGCAGCGCTAATAAAAATTCAGTGTTACCATCTGAACCCATGAGTGGTGAACGGGCAAGCCCAACCAAGCCATATCCCAGTTTTTGAGCTAAAGTCATTACCTGCTCCAAAACCTGGGCGTGGACGGCGCTATCGCGAATGACACCATTGGTATGCTTCACGATTTCCCGTCCAGCTTCAAACTGAGGCTTAACCAAAGCGACCACCTCTCCGGGATTGCCTTCAAACCAGTTAAGCACCACTGGCAAAATAAGATCCAAAGAAATAAAGGAGACATCTATGGTCACAAAATCAACTGGTTCGGGCAGGCTCTTGAGCTGCCGAGCATTGGTATGCTCCATAACCACGACCAGGGGATTTTTACGCAAGGATTCGTGCAGCTCCCCTTGCCCAACATCAATAGCATAGACCTTGCGAGCACCATGTTGAAGGAGGCAATCGGTAAACCCACCTGTAGAAGCACCCACATCAGCACAAATTTTGTTCAGAGGGCTCAGCTTAAAATGTTCCAAGGCTGCTTTAAGCTTCAACCCAGCCCGCGAAACAAACTCCGGTCTGGCGATAATGGATATATTGCAATCTGGAGTCACCATCTGCGATGCTTTACTCGCAATAATGCCATCGACCTTAATCAAGCCTTCATCAATGGCGCGCTGAGCACGATTGCGACTCTCCACTAAGCCCAAGTTCACTAAGTGCTGGTCTAACCTAACTTTTCTCATGGCTCTATTCTAATCGGTTTTTTCGAATTCTCTCCGCATTGGAAGTTTACAATTAATGATAATATATCCTGCATGCGACCTATCCTCGAAACTTTGCGCCCTAAACAATGGATAAAAAATCTGGTTATTTTTGCCGGCTTGGTCTTTGATGGACAGTTACTTAACCTGCAGCCATTCTTGCGCGTGCTACTAGCAACGTTGATCTTTTGCCTCATCTCCGGTTTGACCTATACCCTCAATGATTTGTTGGACATCAAAGCAGATCGCTTGCACCCGCAGAAGAAAAACCGCCCAATTGCATCTGGTCGCCTAAGCGTTCAGCATGCAATCCTTTTGGCTGTTATTTTAGCGCTGATTGCTTTTCCAGCGGCATTTTTGCTCTCCATTGAATTTGGATGGGTATGTTTAACGTACACCTTGCTTATTCTCGCCTATTCTAAATGGCTCAAAAAGATCCTCATCTTAGATGTGATGATCATCGCTTTCGGTTTCGTTTTACGCGTGATCGCCGGCGTGGTGGTAATTACGGTAAATTATTTCTCACCCTGGCTGTTCCTCATTACCACCTTGCTCGCAATATTTTTAGGTTTTGGTAAGCGCCTCTCCGAGCTGAAGATGCTAGAAACCCATGCCAGCGAGCATCGCAACGTTTTGGCTGGTTATTCTATCCCACTGCTCAAAGATTATATTAATATTGTCTTGTGTGCTACGCTCATCACTTACTGTCTGTATACCTTTTCCGCGCATCCATCCGTGAACACATACGCGATGATGTTTACCATTCCGTTTGTGCTTTATGGTCTCTTCCGATATATGTACATTATCGAAAATAGTCACTTAGCTGCCGCCCCAGAAGAAGCCCTGCTCCGGGACCGCCCGCTGCAGCTGGTGGTGCTTTTCTGGGCTTTGGTTGTTGTCCTAATTATTTATTTTATCTATTAAGGAACAAATGCCGGTTATTTCTTCCAGCGCTTGCGCAAAGCTCATCCTCTTAGGAGAACATGCTGTTGTCTACGGCGAGCCTGCCTTAGCCATACCATTTTCAGGGCTGCGGGTGCGTTGCGTGGTCGAGCCATGGATTAACGGTCCCGCTGGCACAATGCATATCAGAGCTCGCGAGCTTCAGCTGAACCAGCCATTGCAAGCGCTGCCCGAGGATAACTTCCTGCGCAAGGCAGTGGAATTGGTCCTCGCTGAATTAGGAGTTTTCCAAACACCAACCTGCAAGCTGGCGATTTATTCGGATATCCCCATCTCCGCTGGATTGGGAGCTAGCGCTGCAATTGCAGTTGCTACCATGCGAGCGCTTTCAGCCTTTTTAGGGCATCCCCTCGAAAAGGAAACACTCAATCGCTTAGCCTTCGAGACCGAGAAGTTGATGCACGGAAACCCATCCGGCATTGATAACACCGTGATAGTTTACGAGCAGCCAATTTTGTTTCGTAAAGGGGAACCAATTGAGTTTGTTTACCCAAGTATTAACTTGCATTTTCTTATCGCAGATAGCGGCATCAAAAAAGCAACCGCAGAATCAGTGGCTTACCTTGCGCAACAGCGCGAGCGTGATCCACAGAGCGTTGAGGCTGCGATTGCGGAAATTGGAAAGATTTCACTTCTCGGGAAGAAGGCGTTTGAGCAAGGAGACTTAATAGCTTTGGGTGAAGCGATGGACGCAGACCAAGCGCTACTCGCACAGCTCGATCTCTCGTGTGAAGCGCTGGATGAACTCATCATTGCTGCACGGCAAGCCGGCGCTCTGGGCGCAAAGCTGACCGGCGGCGGTAAGGGCGGAAATATGCTTGCCTTGGTGACCCCGGAAACGCAGGAGGCAGTTAGGAAAGCCCTGCTCTCCGCTGGCGCAGTCAGAGTTTACCAGACCGATCTGAAAGAGGTGCAAGACCATGACTGATCTGGATCCCAATCTACTGTTTATTAAGCTCGGCGGTTCCTTGATTACGGATAAAGACCAGGCGGAAAGCGCTAGAGCCGATTTAATCTTTATGCTGCTTCAGGAAATAGGTCAGCAATTGCAGCGCGAGCCAAGCTTGAAGATCCTGATTGGGCATGGATCGGGCTCCTTTGGGCATCATGCCGCGCGAAAGTTTGACACCCGCCAAGGTGTTTCTACACCAGAAGATTGGCAAGGGTTCCAGGAAGTTTGGGTGAGCGCGCATAAGCTGAACCAGATCGTCATCTCACTTGCTACTAAAGCGCGCTTGCCGGTCATTAGCTTCCCCCCTTCGGCTGCAACTTTCACCACCAACCACATCGTGCAATATTGGGAGTTAACGCCAATGCGCAGCGTGCTCGCGCATGGGCTTATCCCCTTGGTTTATGGGGATGTGGTTGTGGATACGGCACTTGGTGGCACGATCCTTTCAACCGAAGACCTGTTTGTCTATTTAGCCAAGCAGCTGCATCCAGCGCGCATTCTCCTTGCGGGCAGTGAAGAGGGTGTTTTTACTGATTTTCCGGCTAATACTCATTTGATTCCTGTGATTAATCGCGATGAAGACCTTTCAGGTATCCTGAAGGGTTCTGCCAGTCAAGATGTGACCGGCGGGATGCTCACTAAGGTGAACCTGATGCAAGCACTTTGCTGTGAGCTACCAGGATTAGAAGTTCGAATTTTTAATGCTGAAGACCCAACCAATCTGAGCAAAGCAATGCAAGGCAAAGCTGTTGGGACGTTAATTCGCTGAGATATTGCATTATCACCCTCAGCTTTTACATTCAAAAAGCATTTTGAGTAATACACACTATAATAGCGGGAGTGTGGTTCCCCAAAAGGGTTAACCGGGAATTTTTATTACGGATATGAGCGAAAAGGAATAGCAGGATGATTTATACCAGGCAGCAACTGGAAGAATATGAGAGCCAAACCTTGGCGTCTTATGCTGTTCACAGCAAGGATTCCAAAGGTCGTCTCCACCCAGAAGAAGAGGCAGACTTTCGACCTCGTTTTCAACGTGACCGCGAACGCATCTTGCATACCACCGCATTCCGCCGTCTGGAATATAAAACCCAGGTATTCATCAACCACGAGGGCGATTACTACCGCACCCGTCTGACCCATACCCTTGAGGTGGCTCAGATTGGGCGTTCCATTGCGCGATCTTTGGGGCTGAATGAGGATTTAGTCGAGACCATTTGCTTGGCGCATGACCTTGGCCACCCGCCATTCGGGCACTCTGGCGAAAGTGCCCTTTCACGCCTGATGAAAGATTATGGCGGTTTCAACCACAACAGTCAGTCTTTACGCATTGTGACCACACTAGAAAACCGATACCCAGATTTTGCCGGCTTAAATTTGAGCTGGGAAGTGCTGGAAGGCATGGTAAAGCACGAAACAGATTACGATATCGCTGAAACCAAGCAATTCAACCCAGAGCTGCGCGGACACTTGGAAGCGCAAATTGCCAATTTGGCTGATGATTTGGCTTACACATCTCATGATTTGGATGATGGTTTACGTTCTGGTATGATCACACCGAACCAGCTGGATGGCATCGCTCTTTGGGAGATTATCAATGAGAGCATCGGTCGGCGACGCAGTGAAACTTTGGATTCTCTTTCCCGCCATCAGATTATCCGCCGGTTAATTAACTTTGAAGTCACAGACCTCATTCAATCCACCGATCGTTACTTGCGCCGCAGTAACGTCAAAACAGCGCTCGACGTACAAAAGCTGCCTTTTAATGTGGCTGGATTTAGTGAGGATATGTACCGCCGCAATCGTGAACTTAAGGATTTTCTCTTCTCGAACCTCTACCGTCATTATCGCGTGGTGCGTATGGCTGCCAAATCAGAAATTATAGTGACAGAACTTTTCAATATTTATCAAGCCAATCCGAAAACACTGCCTACAGAGGTTCAGGAATTTATACCCGAGCGGGGGTTGGAACGGACGATTTGCGATTACATCGCCGGCATGACCGACCGCTTCGCAATCGATGAATATAAACGCCTGTTTGATGCAGACGTATTACCATAGGAAGTTTATCAATGATAGGAAATGAACAATTTATTACACGAGCAGGAAAACTTAAATTAGAGCAGGAATTAGCTGAATTAGAAGGTCCACGCCGCCAAGAGATCTCCCGTCGTCTCAAGAGTGCGATTGAAATGGGTGATCTTTCAGAAAATGCAGACTACATTTCAGCGAAAGAAGACCAGGGGTTCCTCGAAGGCCGTATCCAGGAAATCAAAGCCATTCTCAAGAACGCAACGGTTGTTGATGAAAACAATACCAATACCCACGAAATCCAGATTGGCAACAAAGTTACGCTTCAGGAAGGCGATTACCCTGAAGAAGTCTATGAATTGGTGGGGGCTAATGAAGCCGACCCGAAGGCTGGCAAAATTTCTTACGAATCACCCTTAGGTGCAGCTCTCATCGGCAAACACAAAGGCGACACCATCATCGTAAATGCACCTGGCGGCACGATACGTTTCAAAGTCGTTAAAATTGAGTAATAAGGCTAATTCAATGTGAACCGGCTGGAAGATTTACTTAAACCCCAGCCGGTTTTTTCACATTTTAGTGTTTTTACCGACGATAAACAGCTAATTCTACCGTCGCGCGTTGGAAATAACTTTGCGGTGGCAAGGGTAAATCACCATAAGCCATGTCCACGATGCGTGCTTCCATGCGCAGCGTTGCAGTCTCCAACTCAAATAGTTTGCCGGGTTCAGCTAAGACGGGTTCACCCTTTATTTCCAAACGTTGACGGAGATTGGGGTCATTGAAGATATGTTCGCTCATCATTACTTTCGTGACTGTCTGAATATCGTTTTTATCGAACAGCCAGATTTCAAAAGCAGAAATCTTTTTGGGATCACCGACACCGATCGTATCAGAAATGCTTACGCCGCATTCTCCTAAGAATTCACCATTGGGGGCATCAAAGGTAAAAGAATCATCATATAAGTCATCCCCAAACATATATGTGGTCATAAACTGAGCTATCGGTTTCTCCTGTACCATAGTTGCACGGATAGTCTGAGCTTTAGCCGCGGAAACAACCGCGGGGGTTGATGTAGAGGCATTCCGTGTAGCAAAAGGCACGGCTACGGGTTGGTGATTAACTGGAATACTTTGAGTGGAAGCGCGAGCACGAACCGTTGCAGGCACTGCTGCAGGGCGAATGTTATCCAAAGCGCCAGGATGTGTTTTTACGCGGTCGCTATAGAAAAAGAAGTAAACGAAGGCTGCGCCCGCCACAAGCAAGACAAGCAATGTTAAGCCTAATTTAAGCAAGGGATTCCCGTCTTTTTCCGCAACTGCATCGGCATTGGTCTGCTCCCCAGTAATTGCTGGAGAAAGCGCAACTGTTTCAGCATTAACGGCTGTAACAAAGCGGTTAATTTGATCTTGATTGAGGAAACCTGGGTTCGCTTGGACTTCAGCTAAAGTTGCCTCGGCTTGGCTGCCCAGTTCTTGATAAAGCTGCTGCGCTTTAGCTTGGTCATAAGTCAAGTTGTAATTAGTAATGACCATGCGCAGGTAATCTACGCGCAGGTCCGGGCGCATAGTTTCGGCATTGGTATCCACCCATTGTACGGGCCAGATCACCCAGCCGATGAGTAAACCCACAAGTAAGCCTAAAATTGCAACTGAAATCGCTAACTTTTTGGGTTCCTTTAGTTCATTTTTGATGGTGTCGATGATGTTTTCCATGTTCCTGCACCTCTTTTAATAGTAAAACTATTCCTAAAGATGCAGGATTCATACCAATTCAGCTTTCCTGAGGCTGCAGCTCTTCAAGGTCAAACACATTTTCGCAACTGAGGCAGCGGGCATGATGTTTATTTTGTGCCACCAGCGTTCCCGCGCAATTGGGGCATGCTTTTTCTAGCGGTTGGTTCCAAGATGTAAAGTCGCACTCTGGGTAGCGCGAGCAGCCATAGAATACCCTCCCTTTACGGGTGCGCTTTCGTACGACTTCACCTTCTTTGCACTTGGGGCATTTGATCCCAATGGTTTCTAAGTAGCTTTCGGTATAGCGGCAGGTTGGGAAGTTGCTGCAGCTAATAAATTTGCCAAATCTCCCATTGCGCAAGACAAGCTCATGGCCACATTCTGGGCATTCACGTCCGAGCTTTTCTGGTTCGATTTTAGTAACCGGCATATTTTCCTTGGCGTGTGCTAAGCTGGCTTCGAAGGGACCATAAAATTCCCGCATCACCTCCACCCAATCCACTTTTCCATTGGCAATCTCATCCAGCTGATCCTCCATTTCTGAAGTAAAACCGATATCCACAATCTCTGGGAAATACTTTACGAGTAAGTCGTTGACGATAAAACCAACTTCTGTGGGAATCAGACGTTTCTTTTCCATGGTGACGTAACCGCGTGCTTGAATGGTCGAAAGGATTGGAGAGTACGTTGATGGACGCCCAATCTTATTCTCTTCCAAAACCTGTATGAGTGATGCTTCACTATAACGGGGTGGCGGTTGAGTAAAGTGTTGCGACGGATCCACCTTAATCAGCTCTTGCTTTTGACCTTCCGCCATTTCCTCCAAGGGCAATGCCGACTCCTCATCCTGGTCAGTTTCATCTTCATTTTTGGCTTCTTCATAGACTGCCTTAAAGCCGTTGAAGATTAACTTACTTGAGGTGGCACGGAAAAGGTAGTTGTTCTTCTCCAATTTTCCTTCTACTTCGACTGTGGTCGTTTCAAGGATTGCTGGTACCATTTGCGAAGCGACAAAGCGCTTCCAAATCAGGTTGTAAAGCTGGTATTGATCATTAGTCAGATACTGCTTAATGTCAGCCGGTTTATACATTACCGAGGTTGGACGGATAGCTTCGTGAGCTTCCTGTGCGGATGCGGCTCGGGTTTTATACTGCGGCACGTGCTCAGGCAAGTATTCATCTCCGAAGTTCGCTTTAATATAAGAGCGTGCCTCGGTAATGGCTTTAGGTGCAACATGCACAGAGTCCGTACGCATATAGGTTATCAAGCCTGTTTCACCGCCATTGCCAATATCAATGCCCTCGTAGAGCTGTTGTGCAACAGCCATGGTCTTCTTCGCTGAGAAGCCCAAACGTCGTGAGGCATCCTGTTGCATGGTGCTGGTGATGAAAGG
>DNSH01000147.1:0-487 GCA_003499715.1 Candidatus Mesolinea sp.
TTTCATTGGAGATCTTTCCGCCTAAAAAAGATTCTTCTTACAACACGATCTATAACACCCTGCTGCGGCTGCGCGGCATCCCTGCTGACTTTATCAGCGTCACCTACGGCGCCGGCGGCAGCCAGGCTCAGCGCGATAAAACTATCGAGATCGCCTCGCTCATCCTGACCACGTACCACATCGAGCCTGTGGCGCACCTCACCTGCGTCGGACTGGACCGCGCCGAGGTAATTGACACGTTAGAGCGCCTCAAAGCCAATCAGGTGCAAAATATCATGGTGCTGCGCGGGGATATTACGCCTTCCATGACCCCTAAAGAAGACTTCAAACACGCCAGCGACTTGGCTGCTTTCATCAAGCAATATGACTCAAGGTTCAACTTGCTAGGCGCCTGCTACCCCGAGGGGCACTACCAGGCTGAGTCGCTTGAGCAGGACATCGAAAACCTGAAAATTAAGATCGATAGCGGGGTTGACCACTTGGTCAC
>DNSH01000147.1:611-7362 GCA_003499715.1 Candidatus Mesolinea sp.
TTTTTCGATAATGATAAGTTTTACGCCTTCCGCGAGAAAGCCGAGCGTGCCGGGATTAACGTGCCCATCGAAGCAGGCATCATGCCCATCACTAACCTGCACCAGATCGAGCGCACCGTCGCGCTCAGCGGTGCCAGCGTGCCGGCTAAGCTCTCGCGCCTCTTCAGCCGCTACAGCGATAACCCCAAAGCGCTGTTCGACGCTGGCATTTTTTACGCCACCGAGCAGATTATGGACCTGATCGACCACGATGTACGCGGTATTCACCTCTATACCATGAATAACGTAGAAACCGCCACCCGCATCAGCGATGCCATTCAGAACGTGCTCGAGGCTGAAAATACCCCCAAGAATGCGGTGTAATGATGAGTGTCACAAATCAAAAGAAAAGGTGATGTCCGTAAATTCGCCGAATTTGTTAATGTGAAAATAAATCTTTTTAGCTTTATCTGGAATCACGCCAGAAAAGGCAGGAATGTTCTTTACCGAGTTGCACCATGAGCTGCTCGAAGTAAACTCGATTTTTTCATTTGGCTTGATCTCAATTTGCCTATCTTCGTTGAGTGAATCGGCGTTGCAACTTCCGAGATAGAGCGGATAGTTGTTCCCGAAATCGTCATAAACCTCAAAGGTATTAGCTTGGTAGTTCAAGACGACAGTCTGGTCACCCCAATTTTGAAAAGTGAAGTTGAAGAATAACAAACCGTTATCCACCTTAAAGTTAGCATCAGACGAAATCTCGAGTTCTTGGGATGTAAATGATTCTCCAACCAATTCAGTAGAGGGTAGATCGAAAAACACATTCGGTTCATTGTCAATACTGGGGAAAGACGAATCAGGGAACATTGGTATGGAGGTTAGCCATCTTGGTGCGGTGAAGAAAATAAGAAAAAATACTACGAGGATTATGTAAGACCAAAAAGAAGTTTTCTTATTTCTATGGGATGTGCCAATTTCTGACGAGGCTTTGGCTACCATGTCGGCATCAGCCTGGAAATGCGATGATTGACTTCCAATTGGAGGGTTGGGAATAGTTTCTGAGTAAAATTCCGTGCCACAATATGGGCAGACATATTCATGTTGATTGCCTTTACGGGAAACAGGTGCTCCACACGCTGGACAAGTAGATTTTAGAAGTTTTTCTGCCATTTTATCTCTTGTGTTTAATCTATAACGCCACTCGTTTCAAAAAGTTCAATCCGTGCTAAACAATGGATATTTCTAACCCTCTTGACATAGGTTACATTCCATTGGCGTTCATTATAACCTGTTCGGTAATTTGCCTGCTGCCAAACTTATCAGAAGCACACTAGAGCCTAGCCGCTCACAGCATTGCCCATTCGAAATCACTAAAATGAGCTGAATAAAAAAGAGGCGCTGCGATGAGCGCCTCGAAAATCTATACAGTTTGGCTTACAGGCTCTCCAGCCGGCTAACCATGCCAGCGATGATGTCATAGCCGCCTTGCCAAAATTCCGCTTGGGTCACGTCAATGCCAACCTCTGCCAAAAGCTTGACCGGCGCAACCGACCCGCCAGCCGAGAGGATGCGCAAATACTTGGGCTTGAAGCTCTCGCCCTCTTCTTTATAACGTTTGTAGAGCGCAAAGACCAGCAGCTGCCCAAAGGCATAGGCATACACATAAAACGGGGTGCCATAAATATGCGGGATGGAAACCCATTCGTATTTGAACTCATCCGAAAGCTCCACCGCCTCGCCAAATTCTTCTTTGAGGTTGGCTAGGTAGAGTTCAGAGAGCTCGTCTACGGAGGCGTCCTTGGCAATCTTCTCATGGGCATCGCGCTCGAAGATGGCAAAATACACTTGACGTAAAATCGTAGCAAACGCATCGTCCAATTGGCGGAAAAGAATCCCCTCGATTTCCTGGGGGTCAGTTTCGCGCTCCAGCAATAGATCGGTGAGGACCATCTCGCCGAAGGTAGAAGCTGTCTCAGCCAGTGGCAGGCAGGCATGCTGGGTATAGAGCGGGTGATGCTCCGCCATCATGGAGTGCACCGCGTGACCCAGCTCGTGCGCCATGGTCGAAACGTCATCGGCGTGCCCTTGGTAGTTAAGCAGCACCCACGGAGTCATTTCGGGTAGGATGGTGGAGCAAAAAGCACCGCCCATTTTCCCTTTACGCACTTCACTATCGATATGCTGGTCGTCAAAGACGCGTTGGGCTTTACTGGCAAACTCATGGTCAAAGCGCTCGTAAGCTTCAAAGGTCAGGTTAGCGGCTTGCTCAAAGCTATATTCCTTGCTGGAGCTAGAGACCGGCGCGTAAATATCATAGCGGCGCAGCTTCTCCATACCTAACTTCTTGGCTTTGTGCCTAAAGTAACGCTGGAAGACCTTCAGGTTTTGGCGTGTGACCTCGATAAGTGTATCCACCACCTCGTCGGGGATGTCATTGTCCAGGTTGCGCACGGAGATTGGGCTGGAAAAACCGCGCAAGCCAAGGTTCTCGTTGTGCCAGTCGCGCACCAGGTTTTGGTAGATCTGCCCCAAGATGGGTGCCTCGTTCCCATAGACGCGATAGAGTTCCTGATAAGCGCGGGCGCGCAGGTCAGGGTCAGCGCTGTGCACGTAGGTCATCAGCTCGCCGCGGGTGAGTTCTTTGGTCTCCCCATCCACCTCGAGGTGAAAGACATAACGGTTGGTGATTGAGTCGTAAAGCGTGTTGAGCGCATTCCAACCCGTGATGTTCTTGATATTGATTACCTTTTCTTCGGGCTCGCTGAGAGTGTAGGGCTTGAAATGACGTATCTGTTCTAACCAATAGCGGTAATCCCCACTGGCAGCCAGCAAGCGCTCAGCATTGGCATCATCTAACCCTTTCCACCATAGGCTGAAGAACAGCGTCCGGTTGGAGAGTTCGGCTGCGAATTGCTGGATGCGCGCTAAGGCAATCAGTGCCTTCTGGTTCTGGGTGTCTGCAGCGAAAGAAAGCTGGGCAAAGCCGTAAATCTTGTGGCCGAGTTTCTCCATCGCCTCCAAGCTCTTGACCATCTCCATGAATTTCTGCTCGCTTATATCAGACGTCAGTATGCTGCGATATTTCTCAAACTCTGCAACCTGGGCTTCCAGCTTTTGGTAAGTCGCCTCGATAGCGGGGTCGTCGAAACCCTTAAACAAGTCGTCCAAACTCCATGAGGATTGGGTATAAGTGTTTTTTGTGTTCATAGATTCCTTTCGATTGTTTGGTCTACAGTGTTTTTAGCCTTATTGTTCCCTGACCTCATCGCGGTACTTGGCTCGCAGCCGATCGATAGGCTGTCGCGACTGGGTTTCCGCGTCCCAATAATACCAGAGTGTCCAGCCATTGGCTGGACCTCCGCGCAAAACGCGTGCGATTTGATGAATAGAGCCGCGCTGCTCATTGCATAGGAGCGAACCATCGGCTTGCACGATGGCTTTGGTTTCTCCTTCAGGACCAAAAAAGAGCCAATCGCCGGGTTGCAGGTAACCTTGCTCAACTAAGGTTCCGAAGGGAACGCGGGTTAGGTTGCGTGGGTTGGGCGTGTAATATAAAGGTGCGTTGAACTCAAGCTGCACGTATTGCGCAACACGTTCCCGGGCGTGCTGCACATAATGTTCATCGATCTCGATCCCAATGAAATGCCGTTGCAGCTTCTTCGCCATGGCGCCGGTTGTGCCCGTACCGAAGAAGGGGTCCAGCACCACATCACCCGGGTTAGTAGTCGCCAAAATGATGCGATAAAGCAGAGCTTCTGGCTTTTGGGTGGGGTGCAGCTTCCGGCTTCCTTCCTTGAGGCGCTCGCTGCCCTTACAAATGGGGAGGTACCAATCTGAGCGCATTTGCAAGTCTTCATTGAGTGCTTTCATGGCGTGATAGTTGAAGGTGTACTTGGCGCCCATTGTCTTTTGCGCCCAAATGAGCGTTTCGTGCGCATTACTGAAACGCACACCACGGAAGTTAGGCATCGGGTTGGACTTGATCCACACAACGTCATTCAAGATCCAGAAATCTAAATCTTGCAGGATGCGCCCAATCCGGAAGATATTGTGATAAGTGCCAATCACCCAAAGCGTGCCTGTGGGCTTGAGCACCCGCCGGCAAGCGCTAAGCCACTCGCGGGTGAAAGCATCGTAGGCTGCGTAGTCCTCGAATTTATCCCAAGGCTCTCGCACTCCCTCTACCCGCGTGACGTTGGGACGCCAAAGGTCGGCATTGAGTTGCAGGTTGTAGGGCGGGTCCGCAAAGACCAGGTCAACAGATTCTTCAGGTAATGTGGGCAGCACCTCACGGCAATCCCCTAAGATGACCTGATCGAGCCAAGGCGAAAGCGGGTTTTCCATGATGATAGTATTATTGTAACGGATAAGAAGGAAATCGAGTAATAACGTGCATTATTAGAAAACCAATTCTAGATTAAAGTGTTCTATAATATAGAAAATTCAAACTTTCGTAAAAGGAGAACTAAAATGGAAGTTCAATCTCAAAAAAAACCTTCAGATTTGTGGTGGATAGTTTTATTGGAGGGAATTGCCACGTTTATTTTAGGGTTGTTACTTATAACTCAGCCTGTAAGTACAATCGAAGTGATTGTTACGTTCATAGGCGTTTACTGGCTTATTGAGGGGATCTTTTCAATCGTCCGAATTTTTACCAAACCCGGAAAAGCGCCATGGTTTTGGTCCCTGATAATTGGCATTTTAGGTATTGTAGCAGGTGTCTTTGTGTTGGGGCAACCTTTGTTTAGTGCAACAATAATATCCACAACTTTAACAACGATAATTGCTATCATTGGTATTGCAATGGGTATAATGGAAATCGCTCGGGGAGTTCAAGGGGATGGCATTGGCGCTGTAATTTTAGGCATCTTGAGCATTTTGATAGGAATTTGGTTATTGCTTAACCCACTTGCAGGTGCCATTGTTTTACCAAGCATATTAGGCATCGTTGGATTAATTGGTGGAGGGTTCCTTATTTACTTCGCCATTAGGGTTCATAGTGAGATTAATAAAGCTGTGTCATAAACACATAAACTTTTTGCCTTTCAAGGCTGATTTCAATATTTAATCGATGCTTTATAAAAGAGGGCTTATAGCCCTCTTTTAATTACATAATGCTTTTCGGTAGCAAAAAACCAAAATCTATAAAATATCAAAATTCAAAACATCCGTTATGCGGGTAATACTTGATTGCAAAAAACCTCTAAGACCCAGCACGGTCTAAGATAACTAAAGCTTACTAGGATTATGTTTTGGGCTAACAAGAGAAATTGGGCTTAGCTTTAGTTGTTGCATGGTACCCTAAGGGTTAGGCTACGTATTCAGGAGACGAGCCGTCTTAGGGGGAACATAGGTGCATAGCTGAATTTTGTAGGCTTGATATCTCTGCCAAAAGTAAGTTGATATAATAGTTTATCAACAAATTTATAAGGCAGGAGGATAAAAATGGAAGATCAAACACGAAGGCGGATCCCAGATTTATGGTGGCTGTTATTGCTGGAAGGAATTACCACCATTATCTTGGGAATTTTACTCATCAGCCAACCTGCCGGGACGCTTGCCGTCATTGTTGTCTTTTTAGGGGTTTATTGGCTGATCGAGGGCATTTTCTCACTCATCCGGATATTTACCCATTCGGGGCGGGCGCATTGGGCTTGGTCTCTCCTGAGTGGGATTCTAGGCATCGTCGCAGGGATCTTAGTTTTAAGCCAGCCGATGCTTAGCTCCATGATACTTACCACAACCATAGTAATCATCATCGCTATCCAAGGTATCCTTATTGGCATCTTAGATATTGTGCGAGGTGTTCAAGGTGACGGTGCCGGTGCCATTGTTTTGGGTGTTCTAAGCGCCATCATCGGCATTTGGTTATTAGTCAATGCCACCAAAGCGGCTTTAGCGCTCCCCATCTTGCTTGGCATTCTAACGTTAATCGGTGGTGCCCTCTTAGTTTATTTTGCTTTTAGGATGCGCAAGTTTTTTAAGGAATTCTTGCCTTAGATAACCTTTTGAGAGAATATTGCACTTGGGATAACCCCTGAATATTAATCCCCATGGGAGACCAACCGTGACCACTATTCCGCCATCCTACCCCGAGAAATTCAGTTTCTATGCGCCCATCAGCGTGCGCTACGCCGACCTGGACCCGCAGCGGCATGTCAACAACATCGCCGTGCTGGAATACGTGGAGACGGCGCGCACTGCCTACTATCAAGCCAGCGGCATTTGGGATGGCAAGACGGTAGAAAATATGGGCATGGTGGTAGCTTCGGTAAAGTGCGACTATATCTCCCCAATCCAGTATGGGCAAGCGGTCCGCGTCGGCATTATGGTCAACCAGATTGGCAGCAAGAGCCTGCGCTTCCGCTTTCAGGTGGAAGACGCCCAAGGCGAAGTGATCTTTGCCCGCGGCGAGGTTGTGATGGTGGCTTATGACCAGCAAGCCGGCCACTCCCGCCCCGTGCCTGAGGATTGGCGGCGTAAATTGGCTGAATTTGAACACAGAGAGGACTTTTTGGCATGATCTCACCTCTGCCCGAAGTTGATTACGCTTTCCTGGAAGACTTTCTGGTGCGCTTGCTCAATACCCCCAGCCCGACCGGCTACACCGAGCAAGCCATTGCCCTTGTGCAGGAAACGCTTGCAGCTTTGCCAAATCTCCGCTTACGCCGCACGCGCAAAGGCGCCTTGCTCGCCACCCTGCCTGGGCCGGAGGCTGAGCCTGTGCGCGCCCTGACCGCGCATGTGGATACGCTCGGCGCGATGGTCAAGA
>DNSH01000147.1:7483-7657 GCA_003499715.1 Candidatus Mesolinea sp.
CATTAAGCCTAACGGCAGGCTGACGCTAACCGCCATCGGCGGGTTTGCTTGGAATTCCGTAGAAGGCGAAGGCTGCACCGTGTTTACGCAAGCCGGCGGCACCGTCCGCGGCAGCCTGCTGCCCAACCATGCTTCTGTGCATGTTTATAAAGATGTCAAAGACGCCAAGCGGGA
>DNSH01000149.1 GCA_003499715.1 Candidatus Mesolinea sp.
GCTGCTTTCCACAATGATGGAGTAAGGCTGTAAATTGCCACCTGTTGCATTGTTGATACCTGCAGCAAGGACTTCGTATAAAATTTCTTCGGGGATAGGGTCGTCTTTAAATCGGCGGACAGACTGACGGTTTTGCATCAGCCCAACGGCCCAATCGGCTTTATCTAAATCTCGCTGCATAGCATACCTCTTTTCAACATGTCTTAATTTTAACGGATAATTGGGCAGAATGAAGAAATTGCCTCAACAAGTTCGGCAACAATTATCCAACTATCAGAGGGCAACACATCAATAAGCGCCCAGCTGTAAAGCTGAGCGCCAAAAAAGCAAAATCGATTTAGTTTAGAAAGCTGGCTCGCGGGCGTATTTCTCATCCAGCTTGGCAAGCAGGTAAGAGATTACCGCGCCCACCACAAAGAGTAACGCGCATACAGCAATCACACCCACGCCTGTAACGCCCCGAGGGATGATCGCAATTGTCGAGCCAACCACAATGCCCAAGATGAGGTGATACATGACAGCATAATGCTTCTTGAAGAGCAAAGAGACCAAGCGCGCAAAGATCAAGACGCACAGCACGCCACCAATTAAGATTGGGATAATGACCCCAAAGTCCAAGCGGCTGATGCCGGCTGCCATTTTATCGTACAGCCCAAAGTAGATGAGGAAGTTAGAAGGGCTCATCCCGGGTACCACAGCGCCCAAACCCATAAGGAACCCGCTGAGCAGCCAATTGGTGAAGCTGGGCGTAAGCTGCGAAAAGCTGCTGTTTTCTAAGGTGCGCATGGCAAATACCGTCAGGGCTGCCATTACCGCCAAGAGCGCCCCATGCCAGGGCTTGCGGCCTTCTTTGCCAGAGGTCTTCAGCAGAGATGGGAATGTGCCGCTGATAAAACCGATAAACAGCCAGGTGAATTGCGCGGCGTAATTTGCGAAAGCCCAATCCACCACCGCGGAAAAAGCCACCACACCCAGCGCTCCGCCGATTCCTACGGGGATAAAGTAGACTAAGTTTGGCAGGAATTTTTCGCGCAGGTTCCCCAACCAGCGCATCAATGGCTCGTAAATGCCAAAGACTACGGCTAACACGCCGCCTGAGAGCCCGGGTGTGATAAACCCAACCCCAACCAATACGCCTTTCACTACGCGCAAGAGCCAATCAACAACGGTACTTTTTGGCTGTGCAATTTCTTTAGTTGCCATCAATGTTCTCCAAAATCATAAGTTCAAGGCTCCATTATACTCTTGTGGAATAATCCGGCTACGCAATATTTTACTTTTGAGAGTTGTAGAAATGTTAATTAATCGATGACTCCAGATTTTTCAAAATATATTCTTACAATGTGCCCTCACCCTGCCCTCTCCCAGCCCTGAATCACGTTCGTGTTGAAGTCAATCTGCTGGGAGAGGGTGGTTCTTTTGAAGGCGGGGGCGGCTAGCCGCCCCCAGCCTTCAAGCATTTTTCCCCTCACCAGCATTCGGTGCACAGATCTTATCTGGACCCAGACGCTGGGGAGGGGAATTAAAGGGGTGGGGCTCAAGACACATTGTGATCTTGTTGAATTAGTAGTTTTTCAGTTTTGATGAATCAAACATTTTCAACTCTCTACTTTTTTAGGTTAACGAAAGCAAAAGTAAAGGAAATTCACAGCGAAACGGAGGTTAGCCCATGCTTATACTAGCGCCAGACCAACGGCGTATACAAAAACAAGCACGAGGAACACCGCCAAGTAACGCAGGGCTATTTTAGGGTCTAAATCGTTTTTCCAATGATACTTGCGTGAGAGCAGTGCCACTAAAACCATTACGAGGTAAATTAGCGGAATGATGACGCTGATGGTAATGAACATGAGCGGGTCAGACATCTCGTTGTTGCCCAAAATGGCATAGGCGATCATTCCGATTGTCCAAAAAAGCGCGCCTAATATGGCTGGCTGCGATTTGATGCCACGCATTTTTTGGATGCGCGTCACAAAAATCCCCATCAGCAGGATGAGCACAAAGTATCCACCCAACAGCCAAACCGTACTGAGCGCTTCTCGTGGCATAACGATCTCCTCAGATTATTATCACCAATTCTTAAGGTGTGAAAATTATATCAGGTGAAACCAGGGAGTATTTTTTCGTAAGCTTCTACTGGCTGTGGAAAGAATCGAATTAGCAGAGTAAACTCTTGTAAGTATATATTATATTTGTGAGGTTATTATGAGCAATTCAGAGCAAGCCAAAATCTGGAAGTGTGATGTTTGTGGATATGAATATCGCGGCAGCGAACCGCCAGAGATGTGTCCGCAGTGCGGCGCTGAACGCGTACATTTTAAGAGCAGCGCTTCTCCGGTTCAGCGCGTTGTCATTGTGGGCGCAGGGATAGCTGGAGTGAGTGCAGCAGAAGCTATCCGCGATGATAAGTCCAACGCCACAGTCACGCTGCTTTCCGATGAAGTCCACTTACCTTATTCCCGTATGAACCTGACGCGTTACTTGGCTGGCGAAGTTAACCTCGATAAACTCGACCTGCATCCCCAATCCTGGTATCAGGAAAACCAAATCGAACTCTACCTCAAAAGTCCCGTAACCACGGTTGACCCAAAGCAAAAGATCGTGCGCCTTGCGGATGGTCGCGAGTTCGCTTATGACACACTGCTCCTGACCAACGGCGCGCATCCTTTCGTTCCGCCGATCGCGGGCGCTCAAACCCCGGGGGTGCAGACCCTGCGCACCTTAGAGGATGCAGACGCCATCCTTGCAGCTATGGCACAACCGATCAACGTAGTCTGCATCGGCGGAGGTTTACTTGGGCTGGAGGTCGCCGGTGCGATCTCGCGGCGTGGCGCTAAAGTTACAGTGGTGGAGAGTTTGGCTTGGCTGCTTCCGCGCCAGTTGGATGAGGCTGCCAGCCATATCCTGCAAGCCAAAATCGAAGCCATGGGCATTCAAGTGATCGTTGGAGCACGCACGCAAGCTTTCGTAGGGGATGGGCGTGTGCGCGCTGTGCAGTTAGAGGATGGGCGCGAACTGCCGGCGGATTTAGTCGTGATCAGTGCCGGCGTGACCCCCAATTTGGATTTAGCCCGCCAAGCCGGGCTGACTGTCAATCGCGGCATCATTGTGGATGAGCACATGCGTACCTCAGACCCACAGATTTACGCTGCCGGCGATAATGCTGAGTTTCACGGCAGGCTGTATGGCTTGTGGATCCCTTCCAAAAAGGAAGGTGCCATCGCGGGTTATAACGCAGTTAACCATGAAAAAATCTTTAATGAGGATCCGCCCTCTGCAAGGTTAAAGGTGCTTGGGATTGACCTCTTGAGCGTTGGGCAGATTACATTACAAGAGGGCGATAAAGTCCTGGCGCAGCAGACGAATGGGAATTATGCCAGCTTCGTTTTCCACGAAGGCAAGCTTGTTGGCGCGATCCTCTTGGGGGATACCAGCCTGGCAGTCCTAGTCCAGAATGCTGTCGACGCCCATCAGGATTTCAGCCAGGCGTTAGCTCAGGGCATTACCACTGCGGAGTTTATGCAGCTGCTCAGAAATTAGCCATTATAAGATCAAAATTAGGCAGGAAAATGCTCCCGACTGTGTTTTTATATGATGGAGCATGATTTAAAGCTGCCGCAGCCAGATGCCTGACCGGTTAGGTTGTATTTCGACAGCCCCCGCTGGGAGATGATACAGATGTGTAAGCGTCTCGGCGGTAATGATTTGCTCAGCTGCACCCACGCGCACCTTGCCGTTGCCCTCCACCAGAACGGTTTGTGTGCTGATTGTCAGGGCAATTTGCGGGTCGTGCGTGGTCATGAGGATAGTAACGCCGGCCCGGTTCAGCTCCTTCAGCGTCTGCAGCAAACGGTATTGGTTACCTAAATCTAAGTGCGCCGTGGGTTCATCCAGCAGCAAGATCTCCGGCTCCTGCGCTAAAGCGCGTGCCACCACAGCTAACTGCCGCTCGCCGCTGCTGAGCTTATCCATGGGGGCATCGACAAGCGCAGAAATCCCGGCGCGTGCCAGCGCTTCCCGCGCTACGCGATGATCTTTCTGGCCGGGCATCTCGACTAACGTCAGATGCGGCGCACGCCCAAATTGCACATACTCCAACACCGAGTAAGTGTAGGGCAAGTGTTCAGCCTGAGGAACAAGCGAAATCCGCCTGCCGAGCTCTCCTCGGGTGTAGCTTTGCAGAGGTCGGCGGCTCAAACTCACAGTTCCCGCTGTCGGCAGCAACCACCCTAATGCCATATAGAGCAGCGTGGTTTTTCCCGCGCCGTTGGGTCCCAAAAGCACAGCCAAACTTCCCTTTTCGAGGTCATAGTTCAAATCAGTGAAGACTTGACGTTGACGGGAATAGCCAAAGGCAACAGCTTCAAAGCTAAGCAAGGCTTCGCTCATGCCGGCACCGCCTGTCTGCGCCGCGCCATCAGAATCACAAAGATCAGCGCGCCTAATAGTGAAGTGAGGATCCCGAGCGGAATTTCGCCAATGATAAGCAGCCGCGCCAGGTCATCACATAAAATAGCAAAGATGCCACCTAAAAGCATCGCCGCTGGCAGGCTGCGGCGCGTATCAGAGCCAAAAAGCCCACGGGCAATGTGCGGCATGATCAGCCCCACCCAGCTGACAATGCCTGCCACCGAGATAATCGCCGCCGTGGCAAGGACTGCTGCTGTCATCAGCAGCAAGCGCTCCCGCCGAGGTGTAGCACCAAGTGAAAACGCAGTCGTTTCCTCTAAAGCCAGCAGGTTCAACCGCCAGCGGAAGACAAACATAATTACTAGACCCACTAAGCAAGCCGGCAGAATGGAAAGGAACTTCGTCCAAGTGATGCTCGCCAAGCCTCCTAACATCCAAAAGGTTATCTCTGGAAGCTGCCGCATGGGATCTGCCATAAACTTGATGATGCCTACTCCAGCTGAAAACAGTGCCGAAACCGCAATCCCAGCCAGCACCAAGCGTAGCAGCCAATCGCCAATATGCATGCGCTGGGCAAGCAAATACGAAAAGCCCAGCCCTATAAAAGCAAAGACAATCGCCAATCCTTGCACCGCCACTGATGACGCCCCGAGATAGACGATGCCTAGAGCTGCGCCGAAAGCTGCTCCCTGAGAAACACCCAAAAACCCGGGCTCCACCAGGGGATTAGCAAAAATCATCTGGAATACGGTGCCTGCAGAAGCCATCACCATCCCGAGCAGCAACGCGGTAAGCAAGCGCGGCAGCCGCACGTTGAAAACCAGCAGCCTGGCAAGCTCGTTTTCCTGCAGTTGTTCCAGCCGCACCAAACCGGCTTGCGGGTAGCGTCCCAAAAAGAGCGAAACCAGAAAAATCAGCACCAGCCCGCTGGTGAGGGCGAACCAAATCCAGCTATGTTTGGTTGCAGCAATTTCTGTGCTCTTAAGGAGTGTAACGTCATTCAAGGGAGATCCCCTTGCAGCGCGGGCTTGATTTGGGCTTCGAATGTGGCTGAATCTATGCCATAAGCGAATTGATAGAAATCCTGCACTGCCGGCATCAAGTTTTCTGGCTTGAGTCGCTTTGGGTACAGCACCGTCGCAAGCCATTGCAACCCTAAGACCCAGCGTGTGTCCGGCTGATCCCAGCTATAGAGGTCCTTGGGGAAGCCAAGCAGTTTGCCATCTTGGACTGCGCGCAATGTTTTCCACTGCGCATCCTCCTTGAGCGAGGCGACCACGGTGCTGGGGTCATCGTTATACGCCACAATCAAAATCACATCGGGATCCCAAGCAGCGATTTGCTCGATGGTGACTGTGGTCCAGCCAGAGCTGGCTTGCACATCCTGCCAAGCCACCGCCCCACCCGCCATTTCGACTAAGCGAGTTTGCATCCAACTGAGCGGTGGAACCGTAAATGCCACGGCGCCATCTTTGAGCGCATATTGGAGCATAAGCGTGCTTGGGCGGGATGCCTCAGCCGGCAACGCTGCATTGATAGCATCCACCTTGCCTTGATAATAAGCCGCGAGCTCCTCGGCGCGCTGGGGGTTGTCAAAAATTTTGCCCAAAATGTCCAAATCGCGTGCGTATTGTTCGGGCGTTTCAAAATCTACATACACCACCGGAATATTGATCGCTTCGATAGGCGCGCCATACTTCTCAGCGTTGCTGCTTTTCATCACCACCAGGTCCGGCTCCGCGCTGACAAACTGCTCCACGCCGGCATCGCGCTGAAGCCATGCCTTTTCGGCATAGTTTGGGTCCAGCAAAGAAATAAAATTGACATCGCCTTGTGCGAAATCCTCAAAAGCGACCACGCGTTCTCGCGCCTCGGGGAACATATACATCGCATCCAAAACCATAATGGAGGCTTTGCCCGTCACCACAATACGCTGTGGAAGGAAATCGAGTGTTACCGTGCGACCCAAGGCGTCCGTAAGGGCCAGTGCAGGGGTGGTTTTCGTTGGCAGCTCGGCAGGGGATTGGGTAGCAGGCTGCGTCACGGTTGGGTTAGTGCATGCCGAGAGCAGCAAAATACTTATAAGGAACAGCCCTAACCATCGTTTTTTCATGTGTTCTTTTCTCCTTGGAAAAATTCAGATTGATTTTCTTTCAAATAAGCCAGGATCCCCGCAATTTGGCTGCGCCGAAAAGCCCGCACCTGCGCTTCGAAAGGCGAGTCAGTCAGGTCAAGCGTCTTTTGATCAGCAAGCCATTGTTCTGCTACAGCCAACTGGGCGGTGTAGAGCGCATGCACAATCTCCTGAGGCACTTGAGGAAAAAAATACAAGCGCGCAAACCACTCCTGCCGGAAAGCGCGCGGGGATGCCACCGGTGTGTGCATCCAGGAAAGAAAAGCCTCCTCACCTGCCGGCGTCAAAGTGAAAACCTTGCGCTTGGGTGAGGCTTCCCCTGGCATTTGCGTGGAGGTGAGCAGCCCTTGCTGTTCTAACTTGTTGAGCGCCGCATAGAGGCTGGCTGGCTTCACGTTCCAGATCAAGCCTAAGGTTGCGCTCCAGTTTTGCAACAGGTCATAGCCGTATTGCGGCTGCTGGCGGGTCAGCCCGAGCAGGGCATATTCGAGGTGCATGGGCAGTGATTTGCGTGGGGACATTTTATCTGCCTATTCATTAATTAAGTAGCTGAATTGTAACCGAAAAATGGGACTTTGCAGAGGTATTGCACCAAAAATTGCTGCAACGGCAGCCGAAAATGTTGGACAAAGCGCAGCGGTTTTGCTATAATTTGAATGTCAATGGGCGCGTAGCTCAGCTGGTTAGAGCGCACGGTTCACATCCGTGAGGTTCGGAGGTTCGAGCCCTCTCGCGCCCACTTTTCTTTTAAAGATCTCACATCCGAGCCCTTTACAGGGTGCTGCGCGAAGGTTAGGCGGCCCGAGCCCCTCCGCACCCATATTCTATTTTACTTGCCTCACATCCGTGCACCCTCAGGGGGTGTAATAAGGTTCGGAGGTAAGTCCCCGAAACGGGGATCGAGCCCTCTCGCGCCCATATTCCTTTTAACTTGCCAAAAAACACGGTACGCATCCGTGCTCAAGCGAGGGCTGCGCAAAGGTTCGGAGGTAAGTCCCCGAAATGGGGATCGAGCCCTCTCGCGCTCACTTTTCTTTTAACACACTTAAAATACGGTTCACATCCGTGCTCAAGCGAGGGCTGCGCAAGCGGTACGATCACGGCCTTTTGCTCATACAAGGCAATATTGAAAGGAATTGGCGAATACCATTTGACTGCAGCAATATCTTCTCTAATGAGGATAGCCATCACAATTATTTAGGTAACGCCCTATAGGGTGTAAATCAACAGGCCCTGAAGCTTAGCCACATCCTCCATCTTCCCGCAGACGCCTTTGATGGTGCAGCCAGTGCCTTTGGATGTTTCCTGGCATTGAAAACAAAATATGCTCATATGTGTGCTCCTTCGAAAAAAAATTTATTGCTTAGATGGCAATTATCTACGAAGTCAATCTGAATTACCGGAGCCATTTGGGAGTGATTTTTCACAAAGTTCTTGCGTGCTTTTGGTCACGTTTCTCATCCTCTTTCAAGTCTATACAATTTTCCCCAATGACAAATAAGGAATAATCCGCCCCGGGATTAGCGGGGCGGATTATTTCCCTAACTAAGTTCAAAAAGCTGTGGCTTGTGATCCTATTCAGCTACGATGAGGACATCATCAATCGCCGCTTCAACCAGACTGCCACCTTTGAGGTCTGCCGCTGAGATCAGCAGATAAATCGTCTGACCTCTAAAACCGTTCAAGCTAAAGGTAAACTGCTGCCATGCGGCATCATCATCAACGCTCGCTCCAACTTCTTGGAAAATCTGTTGCGTGGTTGCTCCCACAACTCTTACCCGCAAATAGTCCACTGAGGAAGAATTATTGGCGTGGGCAAAGTAGTACCAGAACGAGAGAGTGATGTCACCTTGTGTTGGCAACAAAATCATCGGGGAACGAATACTCGTGAAACCACCATCAAGATCATAAGCACCAGCCTCGGCTCCTGCGAGGGCTCCGGTAACTAAATCGTATGATCCACTATGCGTCGTGCCTAACTGTTTATAACCCATGTAGTTTGTATCTTCTGGATTACCTCTTTCAAATAGCCCTGAGGTAGCCGTATCGGTGTTAAAGGGATTGACGATCCAACCGAGATCACTCTCGAAGTCATCAAAGAAGATTTGCCCTGGTTTAGGTTCGACCATGATGGATACCACCGCAATCGGAGAATCGAGACGACCATCATTCGCCTTATAGGTGAATGCGTCCGTACCGATATAGCCAGGATCAGGTGTATAAACTAGGTTGGGTTCTAATCCCTCAATTGTGCCGTGAGAGGGCAAACTTACCACTAAAAAGTAGAAGTCATCGCCTTCCAGATCAGAACCAGTCAAGGTTATTTCTACTGGCGTATCCGCCTGAGTCGTATAACTTAAATCATTTGCAACTGGCGGGTCATTCACGGGATTTACAGTAATGTTAACCGTTGCTGGATCAGATTGAAGTGCTCCATCCGAGACGATAAAGGTGAATTGGTCAGTTCCTGAGTAGTTCAATTCCGAAAGATACACAAATACTGGGCCATCATCACTGCTCAAGGAGCCATGGGTAGGACCTGAGGTTATCATATAATGCAAAGGGTCACCATCAGGGTCAGATCCCTCTAGCACGATATAATATTCTGTATCTTCATACGCTATAACATCTTGATCATAAGCTTCAGGCTGTCGGTTAGTCTCACTCGTCACAGTAATAGTGACTTCGGCTTCATCTATCCAATACTCAGCATCATAAACCCTGAAAGTAAAGCTATCGGATCCAACATAATCAGTAAATGGTGTATAGGTCAAGTCGGGGGCAGTACCACTAAGCGTCCCGTGCTCTGGTTGCGTTACCACTTCGAAGAGTAATGTATCCCCATCCACATCCTCCCCTTCCAATGTTATCGAAAGAGGTAAATTCATTGGTGTAGAAACGAGTTGCGGTATGGCAACAGGAGCATCGTTTGTTGCTGCAACGATTACTCTAACCGTTGCGGGTGCCGATTGGTCCTGACCATCGCTCACTGCGTATGTGAAGCTATCAATACCATTCCAATTTGCCTCGGGGGTATAGTAATGGGTGCGTCCTTCACCGCTTAGCGTGCCGTTAGTGGGTTGGGTCAGGATAATATAAGTGAGCACATCACCTTCCACATCTGAACCGTTTAGGCTGAACTTAATGAAATAGTCTTCATCGATGTTCAATCTCAAGTCATATGCTACGGGAACATCATTAACCGAATTTATGGTGATGCTGATTGTGGCAATCTCCGAAGTCAGCGTGCCGTCTGTCGCCGTAAAGGAGAAGCTATCAGACCCATAATAGTTTGCATCGGGGGTATAGGTCAATTCCGGAAGTGTTCCAGTAAGCGTACCATGTCCTGGATTTGATTCTAAGTTGTACGTGAGAGTGTCGCCATCCGGATCCGTCGCCACAAGAGTGATATTGAGGGTACCATCCTCATCCATAGATAAGGTTTGGCTTTGAGCTTGGGGGGCGTCATTGACTGGCGTGACGGTAATCGAAACCGTTGCTGGGTTCGAGGTAAGCTGCCCGTCGCTCACGGTAAAAGTAAAGCTATCGCTACCATTAAAGTTCGCTTCAGGTTGATAGACTATGCTCGGCACAGTCCCGCTAAGCGTACCATGCGCCGGAGCTTGAACAATGCTATAGGTGAGCGGGTCACCATCAGGATCCGAACCAGTCAACGTGATGCCTAAAGTCGTGTCTTCAGCCAGGCTGACAGATTGCGGGTCAGCGATGGGTGGATTGTTCAGCAGAACGCCTTGGATCAGGACGTCATCCACAGCTGCTTCAACCAGGCTGGCTGTACCGTTATCTGCGGCGGCTATCAGTATCCTGATGGTCTGCCCGGCAAAAGCGCTGATATCCGAAGTTAAGCCTGCCCAAGCGGCATCATCATCGTTACTTGCTCCAAGCTCTTCGAAAATCTGTTGAGACGTATTCCCGATTATTGTAATCCTCAGGTAGTCTGCAGAAGATGAATTGCTTCCGTGGGCAAGGTAGTAACTCAAGGTCAGTGTCAGCTGGCTGTTAGCAGGCAAAGTGATTGAGGGAGAGATAATGCTTGTCACCCCACTATCAATATCATATGAGCCCGCATCCCTCCCTGCCAAAGGTCCTGTCACCAAGTCATAGCTCCCCGAGACAGTAGTACCCAATTGTTTCGGGCCATTTGAATTCGTATCTTGAGGATTTGCCCTCTCCCACATTCCTGTAGTCGCATTATCTGTGCCATTGGGATTTCGCACCCACCCTAAATCGGTCTCAAAGTTATCCCAGAAAATTTGTACTGGACCAGGTGGATTAACCGTAATGGAGACGGTTGCTGGGTCGGAATCCACTATACCATCATTCACCTTGAAAGTGAAATTGTCGGAGCCCGTAAAACCACTAGCGGGTGTATAGAGGAGGTTTTGGCCGCTGCCACTCAACGCTCCATGGGTGGGATTGGTTACCACCGTGAATGTGAGCACGTCGCCATCCGCGTCAGAGCCTTGCAATACGATAATCACTGGCACATTTACTATCGTAGTTATAGACTGTGGTGTGGCAATGGGTTTATCATTTACAGACTGCACCGTAATACTTACTGTAGCAGGTGCTGAGTCCACAAAGCCATCATTGGCAACATACATGAAGGAATCTGTGCCAAAGTAATTGGCAGCGGGAGTATAGGTAAGGGTAGGAGCGATCCCAGAAAGAGCACCGTGCGCAGGAGCTGCAGTGACTCTGAAAGTTAGTGGATCCCCATCCCCATCCGAGCCAGAGAGGGTCAAGTTTATCGGGACGTCTTCATTCGTAGTTATGCTTAGGTCATTTGCATCTGGAGGTTGATTATCACTGCGCAAAACAGTCAGGAATATAGCGCTAACCGCTCCCCAATTTCCTGCTTGGTCCTTCCCACGAATAAAGAGTGTGTGCCTGCCTTGAGTTAAACCCGAAGTAGCTACGACAGTAGTAACGGCTTCCATTGAACTATTGAATGAACCATCGGCAGCTGCCATCGGGATGGCGGTTGCGCCACTGATCCACGGCGGAGTATCGATATAGTATTCGGCTTGGCTAATTGTCTGTACTGGTTCGCTGCCGTTGCGACTACTATAGCGCGTATCGTTAATCGTCGCACTCAATGTGGGATTTTGCCCCACAATTACCTCTGCCTCACTCAAAGCCAAATTAATTGCATCAGGTCCAGAGGGGGTCATGTAAGGTGTGCGCACCACTTTTGCGGCATAAAGCAGTGCTTGGAGATTAGCGGGATAGATTGTACTTTCAAAGCTGGAACAGCTCTGGAAAAAAGCTGTGCCCATTTCAATCGTATACGCTGCAACACCTAATTGTCCATACGCCAAATCAGGCGTTACTCCTGAGCAAAGGTAGAGATCCTGACCCGTTTGACCCGGAAGATAATTATTAAAGTAAGCAATTTTACGGCCTAAAGTTTGCAATTGTGTATCATTGGGGGTTGTACTTGAGGTATAACTCCAAGGCCAGAGGACGTACCCACCATAGCTGTGCAGATCAATAAAAACGCCAGTGGCATCTAAGGGGGCCGCACCAGAATCGCGCTGGTCAGGAAATAGGGAAAGCATATAATCCCTAATTGCCCGAGTTTCAGGTTCTGAATCTGCAGCAGGGCCGCGATAAGTTGCATCGCAGGGGCTAGAGCTAGAACCTGCTCCACCCCATTGGTAGTTAAAGTTACGATTCAGATCAGCTCCGCGGTTAGTACTGGTTACCCCGCAATAATTCTCATTTGTGTTTTTACGCCAGGAAAGGCCACTTTCAGCCTCTTTACGCCCATCTGGGTTTGCCTGGAACATAATATGAATTTCATGATAGTCCAATATCCAGGTTACATCTGGATTGTCGCCATAATTATTAACTAGATACTCCGCAAACCGTAAGGCGGTTTCAGCTGTTGTATATTCTCGGGCATGGATAGAGGCAATCATAAACAATCTGGGCTTGTCAATCTGGATCTGATTATTGGTCAGCTTCAATACCATCATGTCATAACCATCAGATTGACCTACGCTCTTTTCCCACGAATCACCAACATCAATCCATGTAGCTAAGTTAGGATGTGTATTGGCGACTGACTGGGCTGTTGTATATGTCTCTTCAACCGTGCGATAGCAACTATAACCCGGGATAGTATTTATGGATTGAGAACTAAGGAGCTCAAGGCGCTTGTAATTCTCAGTCTCAGTTTCATCGATTGAGACGGTAAAGCCTAATTTCTCTATCTCAGGAATTCTGGATTTCGCAATAGCGACTAAGACATATTTTTCCGATAGGTTGTTATATTCAAACAAATCAAACGCAGAAAGTAGATCAATTTGTTTGATATCTTTATAATACACTCTAACAACCACCTCTTCGTCTTTGTCTCCAACCTGACACACACTTGCAGCTTCTACTGATGCTCGTGGCAAGATCGGTATCAGTTGGACGAAAAAAACAAAGAGTACAAGTACACAAATACCAGGTAATCTCTTTTTCATCTTGATCTCCTTTTAGGGTAATGCAATTTTGTAAATTTCCAACGAGCCGTGTAAAACTACCAAAGGAATTTTAGGAGATTTATTTTTTTCATAGGCATCCTTTCTATTACAGATAATCATCATTGCATCATCATGCAACTTTTATGCCATTTTGACAATCATCTGCTCATTTAGATCCTAGATAAATGACTAAAAAGAAATTTATATTTTTATGTAACTTGCTAATAATATTATACCACATATTGTATTTAGTGTAAGGTTTTTGCATCCATTTTATGGATTTACCTCCTCATACAAGAATATGAAGACACCTCAGGCAGTAAACCTAAGGCGTTTCCATAAATTTTATATATTACTTAAGCAAAAGTGGAAGGTAGTTTGTGAATTTTTGATAAACAGTTATCGTGACCGTCGCAGGATTGCTATTATATTCACCATCATTTACTGTAAATGTGAACTCATCAGCACCTATATAATCTTGATCCGGTATATATACCAAAAAAGGTGCAGTACCTTGTAGCACGCCATGAGTCGGCGGTGTGCAAGTAAAAGTATATTCACTATCTTGTGATGGATATATGCCTGTGTTATTTTGTCCTTGTGTAACTATGCTAATTCCCCCGCCATCATCCACAAAAGCTAATTCAATCTCCATGGGTTCATTGATGAACGTCCAAATATCCTGGTCCAGTGCTACTGGTGGATCATTGACCGGATTGACATAAATCCGCACGCCGGCTGTATTAGAATAGCGCTCCCCATCATATAATCTATATCTAAAAGCCTCACTCCCAAAATAATCGGGGTTAGGGGCATATGAAAAAGAGCCGTTTGATTCGAGGTTAACTGTACCATGGCTTGGCAATTGCACTAACTCAGCTGTGATAGAAGATTCTAGCGGAAAGATATCATTTGCTATAACGCCTTGCTCCACGGGTACATCGAGCTCCTCATCCTCATTTACATTATAAAAATCATCCACTGCAGAAAAATCACTCCCCACATGGGTTGCAGGATCTCCAAAGAGAAGATAAGTGTTTAACAATTCTAAATAAGCCCCCGTTGCCCATAAATATAACTTTCCGTTACTGGCCGCCTGCCCTAAGTTAGTCATTCTCAAGGCAAAAATAGCGTCAAAAAAGCCACGGTCGAGATATTCATGGCCGCGTGCAACGCTTATGCCGGTTGGAGACCAAGCCGCTATTGCTCCTTTTCCAGGGACTTTTGTAAATTCTTCTGCTAAAGATTTATTATATTGGTAATTATTGGGATAAATATAATAGCCATCCCAACACGTCATCGATAATACTATTGGATATTGTCCTTGATTGGTCAAGGAGTTAATATTTGCAACAATAAACATTCCCGGAAAAGGTGCGGACCACATGTTGACCGCAGCATGACCAATATAATTTACCAGAAATTTCCCGGAATTGATCCCATTAATAATTGCTGCGCGAGCCTCATTGATCGTTGGATGCGTAACGCCTAGGTAAACTCTTTCAGCCTCATAGTTATCGGGTAAAGCTTCACGCAGCAATTCATCTGAAAGATTTGGAAACGGCCAGCCAGATTCGTAACTATCAGCAATGGCTAAAACCTTTTGCTTCCAGTCCCCTTGGGCTGGCTCTACTTCATAAGCAATTATTTTATTAACAACGTTTTGCGCTTCTACCATCGTATTGACGGCTAACCTACCTAACATCAGGTCAGGCAACTCGTCCATTCCCATCAGCGTGACATATTTGTTATCAGCGGCAGTCTCCCCCAATTCTGGGTCAACAACCGAAAGATATGGAGGCATATAGTTTGTACGGTTAAACCCTAAATAATTCTTAGGGTCAAAACTCGCATCCCCCAATAAAACTACATAACTGGGCGCCGGCGCTTGCCAGGTGGAATACGCCAGCGCCAAAAAGTCGCGGATGGCGGTGGGGTTTGGAATACCATAATTGAACTCATCATAGAGATCCTGCACATCAACCACAGCCGTGCCTAAGCTTTGTTCCTGCCTGTAGCCCGCTAATTGATTTGCTTGATCCAGAAAACTGCCATGGGTAATTACCAGGTAATCCGCTGCGTGAGAACTCGACTGCCAGTCCGAAGGTTCATCCCAGCTAATGCCCGAAACGGTGAGAAACGCATTCTCTGTGCCGACCCAATACTCCGCCGCACTCGTGACGTCAGCCGAAAATCTGAGCAGATATTGGGCGCCTTCTAAATCAATAGCGGCATTTTCAATGCGCTGTACATGCGTTGGATCGCTCAGGTCAAACACCTGCAACCCTTCATTTGTGCTAAAGCCATGCACGGTGTAGTTCCAGCTGCCGGGCGTAGGGGTCTCAAAACGCAGGAGGTCATTGTTAGCCACAAATTGCCTGCTGTATGCGAAATTGACCCAATCAATATAATAGATTTCATCAACTAAATCTGTCGTAAATTCGAGAGTATTATCTCCAACGACTAATCTCTCGGCTGGGAACTCAAAAAAAACATTCGTGAACTCAAAAGACCCCCAAGTTATAGGCTCTCCCAAAACTTCTCCATTGAGCTTAAGGATGGCTCTGTGCTCTGGAATTTCCAAGTAGCTATAAAGTGAGGCTGTGATCACGCCAGGATCAGCACTTGGATTATCTACAGTAAAATGCAAAGTTATACTCTGATGCCCAGTTTGTTGTGGGTAAACGTACTCCCCCAAAAAATGCTCAAACTCATCTGGCGCAGTGATATAAGCAATGTAATTAATATTTGCCTCATGGTATAACGAAGCTAGGTAAGCCTCTGCAACTGGCGATTCATTTGGCGCCCCTTCAACTGATCCCATTCTTAGCCCAACCATATTTCCAAAGGTCAGCCAATAAACATTCTCGGAGGTATATTTGCTTTGGATGGCTTGGGCATAAAACAGAATGCCATCTCCCGGTGAGAATTGGTGGGGGAGCGCACTTTCGACCGCAATCGCTACCTCGCTGCCAAGGTGGAAGAGCTGCAAGGTTTGCGGATCAATCGTGGTTACGGGCACACCTGCAGTTTGCAGCTGCTCATAGCTCAAGCGGTAAATGCCTTCCTGCCGCGTAGTGATACGCCACGCTGGCGACGGCGGCATCCAAGGGGTCGCAGTTATTTCTGTGGGTGTATTTTGGCGCCAACTCCGTGCCACAGCATAATTCAACAAATTGCTCTCAAAAAATCGTTCATA
>DNSH01000093.1 GCA_003499715.1 Candidatus Mesolinea sp.
AGATGGTTTCGATTTGCTCGAGGACATCTTTCATGTCGCGCGTGGAGTGTGCATAGACGAGAAACTCCTTGGCATTATCATAGTTGATATATGCCGCGCGGTAAGCCGTGCGGAAAGTAAGCACACTCAAGATGGCGAAGAAGGTAAGCAGCAGCGTCTTGGCAAAAGTCTTTGGGCGCCAGCCGCGTAAGAGGATAATCAAGCCCACCAAACTGCCGGCACTGCCCACAAAGGCGAGCAGGAAATTGCTCGTAGCTTGCAGCTGAGCCAGTTCCTGCCCTTGGAAAGGCGGGGTCACGCCCAAGAGTGAGCCGATCAAGTTGCTGAAGGCAAATATGAAGACGACCAATAGCAAAATGACCTGCCAGCCCTTCTTTTGGCGCACTTCTTGCCAATTGATCTTCTCCACCAAGTATCCCAAGCCCCAACCGGTAGCTAAGATCATCGGCATAGTAATGTGCGTGGTCAGCCACGGCATGCGCTCGCCGGCAATCGAGAAGGTGATTAGGCTCATCACCGACCAGTAAAGCAGGAGGGCTACCGTAGGGATGGAGCGTGCTGGCGTGGTATCTTCCGGCGGATCAGAGAAAAATGGCTGCTTGGCAACCACAGGTTCCGGCGCCTCCATAGAAACAGGAGGCTCCGGTGAAACGAGCGGATTTAAGTCCGAGGTGTCAGCTGACTCAACTAAGCTTTGGTAGGTTAAGTCGGTTGAGGTGGGTGACTCTAATTCATCCGCGACCGTTCTGGGTAAGGCTGGTTCGAAGGGAGCACCAGGCTGGTTGGTGAAGAGACGCCGAGTAGCGGCAATAATAAGGGTTAACAAGCTGCCCAGCGCAGGTAAGTATTCATAAATGGGCACCTGAACCAGTGCGTAATAATACAATGGCTGCGTACCGCGCTGCACAGCTTGTTGAGACATCCAGTAACCTAAGGCAGCGACTAAGCCTTTAAAGAAGCCTTCGCCATGCATGAAAAAAGTGGTGTAAAAAATGATAAAGATGCTCCAGAAAATAGCTAAGCTCTTGAGCCAGACTTTACGGTTCCACATCATCCCCAGCAACACAGAAATTACTGATAAGACCACGAATACCGCCACTGAGCGAACAATACCGGCTTGGGAGTAATCGAGGGGGTCAAAGCCGAGCAATCTCACGGGCAGGGCGGTGAGCAGCGGCAGCACCAAGAGCAGCTGCAACACTATGAGGTCAAAGCTGCGCATGAGGCGGATCTGATGCCAGCCTAAGCCTCTGATGAGGTTGAGGAGCGTGAGGACCAAACCGGCGAGCAACAGTGCACCGAGAGCAAGGAGCGCTGGGGTAGGGATGCCGGCTAAGCCATCCGCAGAAAGGAGATAGAATCCGCCCAACCCCAAGACAGCCAAGAGCATGACGAGCAGAGAAATGAGGAAATTGCTGCGTGTGCGGTCCTCGCTCCATGGTTTGTGCAGAGCTTCAAGGATAAAGAGCACTGCTAAGAAGATCAGCGCTTCAGCGGTGAAGATATAGGAGGTCGCTTTATCGGCGTAATGCATCGCGATGATCAAGGTCAGCCAAAGCAGGAACTTCTTCTCGCCGCTTTCCAAATAGCGTAAGAACAGCCACAGCATTACCAAGCCCCAAAACACGATGAAGATTTCGTTGCGGGTATAGCGGCTATAAAACAAAATGTAAGGCGAGATCATGAAGAGAAAGCCAGCGATGAGCGCGCCAACCCTGCCAAGGTAACGCCTCCATGCGAAAAGGGTAAAGACCACCACTGCCACGCCAAAAAGGGCTGCTGGAATACGTGCGCTGAAGTCAGAATCCCCAAAGAGGAAATAAGAAAAGGCTAGAGCGTGGAATTGGAAAGGACCGTGTGTCACCGGGTCATAGACGTAGGTCTCGATAGTATAAGAAGGCACCACGTGGTTGACTTCATCATGAGACATTGTGCGCGCGCCCAGGTCGTAAAAGCGGGTGAGGATGGTAATCGCAATAATGAGGACAATCAGCAGCTTTTCGATGGTTAATGCTTGCCACCAGCCAAAGACGGGCTTATCCAGCCAGCGGTCATGGGGTTTTTGAGGGGGTGTGACGCCAATCTCAGCATTCATAAGGGATCTCCGTGGTGAAGCTTGTTTGATATCGCTAAAACTATACTTTACTCCAGGTGGGATGGCAAGGTCTAGGCGCGCCGGCAGGAAAATTGATAATAAAAAACCCATGGCTGATGGTAAGCCATGGGCAAGTGAACTAATCTGTAGTCTATTTCATAATCAATGGCAATTGGTTCGTCCACGCCTGAGTGGAAAACCAGGTGCTATAGCAGGCAACCCATACACCAGAGAAGTAGATGCCATTTGAGCTTATGTCTGCAGTTGAAAAAACAGGATCACAATATTTACCAAAAACATGCGTCTTTATAAATAATCCGTCGAAGACAAAATAGTCGGTTTTTGAAGCGAAGTCTGTCTCCATCCAGGCTGTTGCTGGGAAAATCAATGGATAATCAGGATCACGCCCAACCACTGGAGTCATCTCTAGAGTAAGTTTTTGGGTATCCTCTGTATGTGAAATGTTGATAGGAGGATCGGAGCTAAAGGCATCATCCATGTAGTAGACTTGTTTCTTGATGGTCGTGTTATCCAGACCAATAAAGCTGAGGTGAAGGGTTTGTCCTATACCCAGGATTTCTATATCACTAATGACTGAGTATGTATCCCAACTGCTAGGCAGATCAACCTGGTGGGAATCCTTATTGGTGCAACCGACGGCGACACAAGAGTCGACGTATATAAGGTCATCTGGCGTACCTTCTCCATCAGCAAGCACAACGCGTTCAACGTCGCTGCTATCGTTATAAAAACTGAGGCTGACAGGAATACTTTCATCGAGGACGGCTCCTGCCGCGATAAACCAATGCTGTAACATATCACCATCAATCCTCTGAGCAGTAGAATGTAAAGATACGCGTTCTGTGTAATCCGGTGGAGGGGTTAGATCTGGGATGTTATCATGGAAACCAACATGCAAAAAACCTTGAGAATCAATGCCCAAGTCAAGGCTGTAGACGAAACCATTCGTATCGTGATCAGTATATGAGTAGACACGTCCTGTTGTTAAATCGGGGCTAGAAAGTTCCTTATACAACAATTCACTAATACGACTTGTCCCTAAGTCCATGCGGTCATAAACTGCATAAGCTGTATCTTCCCGAGCAACTACTCTCACGTTCCCCGTAGTCTGGTTATTTCCATCCAGGGGATTACAGTATTTCTTCCACCCTCCAATGGGAGGAAGATAAGTAAGGTTGCGATAACAGGCAAATTTTTCAGGTCCGCCGCGTTGCTCAATCCAGACAAGATAAGCGGTACGGGAGTCTGTTACGGCGATGCTCGGACCGTATTGCTTCCAATCTGTCCCAGAGCCGCTCATCGTAAAGGTCAAGGTGGCCTTTGGCTCACCGTAACGGGTGCGGTAATAAACAATACGGTCGTCTACCACGCCAACGATATGAGAGACGCCTTCGGTATCCATGGCAACCTGTGCCTGCAACATTTCATCACCTGGGTTGATATGCAATTCTACTGGCGGGCTGAAAGAATAGGGAATACAGGAGCTTAAGAGCAATACGCATACGACAATAAGCAACCATCGGTTGCAATGTTTTCTCAACATGGGATCCTCCTTTATTGAATTTTTTTAAACGAACAAATTTTGTCAGATTGGACAGGACGATTTATACTTGAGTGAATTTTCTAAATTAAAATTTAGTAACTACATAAAATAGTATAACAATAAATTTTAAAAAATCAAGAGATTTTAAGAATTTGTAATCTCATTCATTCACTCTAAGAATTAATCTTGATCTATTCTCTCACTGCATGCAGATACAAATGGTTTCCAAGAATGGGGCAAATCGAAGTAGGGTAAAATTAGCGCGATGAAGTCGCAGAGAATTGAGGTTCTATTTCTCACAGGTATCTTGGCAGCCCTTTTGCTGAGCAGTTGCGGTCTGCGTGTGGCTGATACAACCGACACGCCTGATGCTGAAGGAATTATTCAGACCGTCGTTGCACAAGTGACACAAGATTTCTTGCAAACCTTGGTGGCATTCCAAACCGCGACGTTACCCTTGGAGCCCACGGGTATGGGGACGGCAACCCCAACGCCAATCCCCACCATCGCGCGCAGCCCGCAACCTGATGTTACGCCCAGCCAGGCTGGCGCGTGCAACCGTGTGGCGGCAGGTGTACCGTTTGATATTACCATCCCAGATGACACCATCATGCAGCCTGGCCAAAGTTTCACCAAAACCTGGCGGCTGGTCAATAACGGCACCTGCAAATGGACGCGCTTATATGCTGTGGTTTTCTTTTCTGGCAATCCGATGGGGGCACACCAAACAAATTACCTTAATGCGGAAGTTTTGCCTGGGCAAAGCATCGATGTGAGCGTAGAATTCATCGCACCTTTTGAGCCTGGCATGTATCAGAGCAACTGGATGCTGCAATCTCAAGCAGGTGAGCTTTTTGGATTGGGTCCTAATGGGGATGCGCCTTTTTGGGTGCGTATTCATGTTGTTGGTCCACCAACCTCCACGCCGACAATAACACCACTCCCCACTGGCAGCGAAACGGTGACACCAACATTTACGCCAGCGTCTACTGATACACCCACACCGACGCCATAAACAAGCACAACCAAAGAACTGGAATGGAGAAGCAGTGACCGATTATGTCGAATTCAACTCCCGAATGTGGGATGAATGGAGTGCAAAGAAACATATCTGGACGCAGCCCATCTCCCATGAAGATTTTCTGCTCAGCCAGCAAGGGGAGCTGAAGATTTACCTGACCCCGCTAAAGCCGGTTCCGGCAACTTGGTTCCAGGGCTTGGGCAAAAAAGTGCTCGGTTTGGCAAGCGGTGGCGGGCAACAGGGACCACTCCTCTCAGCCCATGGTTATGAGGTTACGATCATGGATAATTCCTGGCGCCAGCTCCAGGCTGACCAAATGGTCGCTGAGCGCGAAGGCTATTCTATTGAATTGGTTAAAGCTGATATGACCAAACCTTTCCCTTTTGAGGATGAAAGTTTCGATTGGATTATCAATCCTGTCTCAAACTGTTACATTGAGGACTTGCATAATATGTGGCATGAATCCTATCGGGTGTTACGCAAAGGTGGCGCGCTGATGACAGGCTTTACCAACCCGATTATGTATATGTTCGCAGATGAAGATCTGCAACCGGATGCGTTTAGCCCGTTGGTGTGCAAATTCCCGCTGCCTTATAACGGTAGATTGCTGGAAGCGCAAGGAAGGATAGTAACAGCCGACGAGGGTTATCAGTTTAGCCACACTTTGGAAGCACAGCTTGGCGGGCAGCTGCAGGCTGGATTTCTGATCAAGGATCTGTATGAGGACAGCGAGCCGGAAAACCGCTTGGCGAACTTCACTAACCTATATATTGCCGACCTGGCAGTAAAGCTTTGATATCTACCTGCGAGATTATTTTGGAGCATAACAATGACTCATTCCTTCACTAACCCGGACCCTGAAAATATGTTGGGTTATATCGATGCCTTGCCGGAGGACCTTGCCAAAGCTTGGCAGCTTGGTCAGGAACTGCCGCTGCCGGCTTATCCACAAATAGAGCGCGTGGTTATTGCAGGCATGGGCGGCTCAGCGATTGGTGGAGACCTGCTTGCAGCTTATTTGGCTGATCAGTTGACGATTCCGGTAGTTTCACATCGTAACTATGATTTGCCAGCTTGGGCAAAGGGTAAAAACACGTTAGTAATCTGCTCTTCACACTCTGGGAATACTGAGGAAACACTCTCTTCCTTTAATAAGGCTATGGATGAGAATTGTTCGCTCTTGGTGCTTTGCACGGGGGGTAGATTGCAAGCCGAGGCAACTGCCAAGGGAATTCCACTGTGGATCTTTGCGCATACTGGTCAGCCGCGCACAGCTATTCCTTATTCCTTTGGGCTGCTGCTAGCGTTTTTCTGCCGCCTGGGGTTGGCAAAGATTGAGGAGACTGAAATTGAGGATGCAATCGCGGTGATGACTAGTGCGCGGACAAGATTGACTGCAAGCGCTGAGTTGGCGGCGAATCCAGCGAAGCGCTTAGCTGGGCAGCTGATAAACCGCAATGTGCTAGTAGTAGCTGCAGGTGAGCTAGAAGTGGTGGCACGCCGCTGGAAGACGCAAATCAATGAGCTAGCAAAGGCTTGGGCATGCTTTGAAGCTCTACCCGAAGCGAACCACAACTCGCTGGCCGGGCTCGAATTCCCTGAGCAGCTCTTCGAGCACACCTCCGCCCTTTTTTTGCGCTCTAAAATCGATCATCCCCGCAATGCTCTACGCCTCACTGTTACCCAGCAAGCCTACTTAACCGCTGGTGCAGGCGTAGATGCTATCTGGGGGCAAGGAGATACCCGCTTGGCACAGATGTGGAGCTTGCTGCAAATTGGAGATTATGTAGCCTATTACTTAGCTCTGCATTATGGGGTGGATCCGACGCCTGTGGAGGCGCTCACGCAGCTAAAACAAACCTTGGCAGAGAAATAGTGCCAAGGTTTGCAAATGCTGCCTAAAAAATCGCTTGAACGATCAGGATTACCCCCAAGATGATAAGCGGGATGCCTATTATCGCGCCGATGAGTGTGGCGGATAAGAGAATACCTAGGATAAGAATCCCAATCCCGATGAAGGCACCAATGAGCTTGCCAGCGATCCTCAAAATAAGCAAGGCTAGCCCAAAGATCAACTTGATTG
>DNSH01000047.1 GCA_003499715.1 Candidatus Mesolinea sp.
AATAGCCTAAAGATTCAAGCACCCGACGGCGCACCAAGTCCGAAAGGTCATTCGCATAGACGTTCAACAGCACTTCAACAATGTTTTGCAGCAACTCTGGGCGGATTTTCTCCACCTCGCCAAGGTAAATATAAGGACCAAGTGCATTGGCTGCGGCTGCACGCACCCTTTCGTTGAGAGTCACATTTTGGAGAAAACGTAAGAATGTGGGAATTAGGCGGCTGTCTTCCGCTTGAAAAAGGAGATCGATCGCTGAAACAAGCACATCGGCATCTTCGTCTTCTAAAGCGATCTTACCAACCTCTTCGAACATCATCAAATTATCTCGTTCAGCCATGTCAATCAGGTCTTCGAGTAAAGTGCGCCGCCGCATCAAGGGTACGGACGGCCAAGCTGCCTTGAGAATGCGGATATCATCCGTGTTGAGATCCGAAAAGGTATAGAGCAAAGCCGGCGGGAATGGCTTGGATTCATCAATTAAGGCGTTTATCGCTTCGTTAATATTATGAACTTGGTAGTACTCGTCCATCGTTTGCCCTCCTTCTTTCAGGGCAAAGTAATCGGGTTAATAATATCCTGTAAGGTGATGTAGAACATTAAGATTACCAGCAGGAGGAAAAACACCGAGTTTATCGCGTTTGCTACATTTTGCGGCACGCGCTTCTTGAACAGGAATTCTGGCAGTAAGAAAAGAATTTGTCCGCCGTCCAGCGCAGGGATTGGCAGGAGGTTGGTTAAGCCTAAAGCAATCGAGACTGTCGAGATTACCGAAAGGCGGAAAACAGGCAAGGGCGTGGCTGTAGCCACAGGAGCCGTCTCATCGAGTTCGCTGGCGTTACTGAAAATGTTGTATATCCCGACCACGCCAACCAAGCGGGCATTTTCACCAGACACGCGCCCAGTAATGAGATTGTAGGGCAAGGAAACCGTTTCTCGCAGCTGAGAAGCAAAAGCCTGGAAAGCATAGCCTATCGATTGCGAGAGAGGTTGAGGCTCATAAGGCGTGGTGTACCAGATGCCAACCGCGCCTTCACCTTCTGGGGGGTTGACCCGGGGTGTCAGCTTGAGCGTGAGGGTTTCATCCCCGCGCACGACGGTGAGACTGATCTCTTTGCCTAAGTTGGCTTGGATTAGGGTGCTCAAATCGTTCAAGTCGTTGAGCTTGGTATCGTTGATTGCCGTGATGACATCACCAACTTGCAGCCCAGCCATCTCGGCAGGTGAATTGGAAGAGATATCAGTAATAAGGACCTTATCCACCGCAGGAGCGCCTACACCCGCAAAGAGGACTACTAAGACGACAACACCAACCACAAAATTCATTATTGGGCCAGAAACGAGCACCAGGAAGCGCTTCCAAGCGGGAGCTGCAGCCATCCCACCGGGCACGGTTTCATCCCCTTCCCCTTTGGGGCGCACAAAGCCACCAAATGGGATCCAGTTGAGGGTAACATCGGTGCCCTTCCAGGTGAAGAGCTTCACCAGCCTTGGCGGGTAACCAAAGCCAAACTCTTCCACTTCGATGCCTAAGGCTTTGCAGCTGAGGAAATGCCCCAACTCGTGGAAGAAAATCAACAGCCCAAAAAAGAACACGAACTCAATTATGGTCAGAATACTTGACATATTTAGAACTCCTTATCTGCAGAAATTATACCTAGAATAAAAAAATTGGCTCGTATACCTTCTAAGCTGTACAAGTCCATAAGATAGCTTGTTAGGTTTCAACCACTGAATTGCTGATGTGATATTGGGGCGGCTTATAAACTCCCTGCGGTATAATTTCAGCCATGCCTGTAATCGTCTCCCTGGACCTGGAAACAACCGGTCTGGATCCCAATTTAGATTCTGTTATCGAAATTGGAGCCGTGAAGTTCAACCAGAACCGCATTGATTCCGAGTTTTCCACGCTCATTAATCCGCGCAAACCCATCCCTCAGTTCATCAGCAACCTTACGGGTATATCCAACAGTATGGTGCAGAATGCACCCATATTGGAAGAAGCGCTCCCCGAGCTGGTTGACTTCATTGGAAATGCACCGATTTTGGGGCAAAACATCGGTTTCGATTTAGCTTTTTTGCATAAAGCTGGCGCTTTACGTGACAATCCCGCCATCGACACCTACGAATTAGCTTCTGTGCTTATGCCCACAGCCAGCCGCTACAATTTAGGATCATTAGCCAGGCAGTTAGGCGTTCTGCAGCTTGCTACCCATCGCGCGCTGGATGACGCTAAAGCCACACATGCTGTTTACCTCAAGCTGCTCGAAAAGATCGAAGAGCTGCCATTGGAGCTTGTGGCGGAAATCTTGCGCTTAAGTGAGGATCTCGGCTGGAAAGGCGAGCTGCCGTTCCACTGGAGCCTGCAGAAAATGCTGCACCAAGGGATCCAACCAAAACGGGTAATCGGTGAAGCTGGAGCGTTACTCTATGAATTAGGCAAGCCGGAGAAGACTAAACCTTTAGTTCCCCAAGAGGTAATTAAACCTCTGGATGCAGAGCTCTTGGCAGAGTCTTTACAGCCTGGCGGTGAGTTTGACAAGCACTTCCCAGGCTTTGAGCACCGTTCACAACAGGTACAGATGCTGCAAGCCGT
>DNSH01000075.1 GCA_003499715.1 Candidatus Mesolinea sp.
GGCAATATATAACACCCTTTGGAGGGTTTTGCAAGGGTTAAGGAGACTAAAGTTTCTGTTGTTTCTTCGAAGTCCGCTAAAACTAAAGCCGCGGCTCCTGCTTACAACTACCCCTAGGGACCTATGGCAAGAAAATCAATGGTAAACCCATCCCGACAACTTTATCAACCGAATAGGACATTTCTATATAGTTAGCCTTGACAATTCGTCAAATGATCTGTTTATAGATGATTATGACATTTTTCCTCCTAATTGAACTTTTCCTTGTATAATTCGCCCTTGGTTATTTCACCTTTCCAAAAGGAGCTCGTCATGCTCAAATCTCGCCGATTCTGGATTGCTGGGGTTCTGGTTTTAATCGTTTTTACGCTTTGCTTTCCTCTTTTCACTCTGAGAGAATCCTCAGCACATGAAGCATTCGACACGCTCCCCGATTTCCCTTGCTATCGTACCCTCGATACAGTTTTTTCTGATGCTGCAAGCCTTGCTATTAACCACCCCAACCTTGCTGAATGGCTTGACATCGGCGATTCCTGGATTAAGCAGAATTCTGGCGGTACATCGGGTTATGATTTGAATATCCTCAAGCTCACCAACAAGAATACGAGCGGCATCAAGCCAGTCCTCTTCGTGATGAGCGCATTGCATGCTCGGGACTTAGCCCCTGTGGAGCTAAACCTGCACTTTGCCGAGCACCTTCTCAGTGGCTACGGGAGTAACCCCGAGATCACTTGGCTGCTCGATGAGACTGAAATCCACTTTCTGTTGGTTGCTAATCCGGATGGCCGGGCGGTCGTGGAAGAGCAAATTGCAAGCGGCTGGGCTGGAGCGGATGGCATGAATGCCCGCATGAAGAACCTCAATGCTACCACGTGCCCCACCCAACCAAGCAACACCGGTACCGACCTGCGACGCAATTTTTCCGTAGAATGGGCAGGGGGTTACTCAGGCTGCACTAATATCTACAGCGGCACTTATGCCCTTTCGGAGCCAGAATCCTCATCTATTCAAGCGTATCTTGACGATATCTTCCTCGATTACCGCGATGGTGACCCTTCTAAACCAGTCCACACAGGTGCGATGAGTCTCTTTCTTAATATCGAGAGCTATGGTGACACCATCACGTACCCCTTTTATTACACAGATAGCCCAGCCCCCGAAGAAGCTGAGCTCTACATTTTAGCCAATAAGCTTGCCTATGATTTAGACGCTTTTCCCGATAATCCCGATGCACTACTGCATGGTACGCCCGAGGATTATGTCTATGGTGAGCTAGGCATACCAGCTTTAGCTTATGCGATCGGGGGTAGTTCAGAAGGTCAATACTTTATGAACTGCTGGGATTTCGATCATGATCTTAATGCCAATCTCAACATGCTGATTCGGGCAGCAAAAGCCTCCTTCGCTCCATACAGCTTGCCAGCAGGACCAGAAATCACCAGCTTTAGCATTCAATCTGATTTAGAAAATAGGCAGACAAATTGGTTTCTTTCAGCAATCGCAAAAAATAACCTCTACAAGTTGCCTTTAGCACCTTCGCCTATAGTAGCTTCTGCTGTGTATAGCTTTGATTTGGCTCCATGGCAAGAAGGCGCCGTGCTCCACGACCTCCAGCCAGAAGATGGGTTTTGGGATGAAGCTGAGGAGGCACTATTTGCCGAGTTGGACGTCTCTACTCTCCAGCCTGGCCAACACCGAGTGTACGTGCAAGCAGCTCTAGTAAATGGAACGAGTGGCTTAGCATCCGCAGGAACGATTACCATCACCCTTGAACCATTGCCCACATCTACGCCCATTGTGGATGGGTATGACAATTATTTACCTATAATCAATAAGTAATCGATTGTCTCGGTTTTATACCAACAAGAGAAGCGCAGTCATCATAAATATGCCTTGACGAGCTATTTGAGGTACAGATTGACGAATTTTTCACATTAATCTGTAATTAGTCTTATAATAAGTGCGTGTTAACTTAACACAAGAAAGGAGATGATCGCTAACAGAATATTTGCCTTAGTCTTTTCCAAACAGCAAGTCCCAATTCTAATTTTTAAAGAAGGAGTTAAGAATGAAAGGTAAGAAGTTTGTTTGGATGCTTTTAAGCATATTGATTGTCAGTAGCTTTGTCCTTGCAGCGTGTGGCGGCGAGGCTACCCCCACCGAGACCACTGGCGGAGAAAAGTTAGCCGTCGGTATCGTTTTGCCCACCAAGGATGAACCCCGCTGGATCCAGGATGAAACCCGCTTCAAAGAAGCCCTGCAAAAAGAGGGCTACAGCGTGGAAATTCTCTTCAGCCAGGGTGATTCCGCCAAGGAAAAGCAGAACGTTGAAACCCTGATTTCCAAGGGTATCAAGGTTCTCATCATCTGCCCACACGATAGCACCGCTGCAGCTGCGTCAGCTGAGGCGGCTCGCGCTGCTGGTGTCAAAGTCATTTCCTATGACCGCCTGATAACCGATACCGATGCAGTCGATTACTATGTAACCTTCGATAGCGTCTCCGTAGGTAAAGCCCAAGGACAGTATCTGGTTGACCATGCCACCGGCACAGGCAACCCGCTGTACTTGTATGCTGGCGCTGCTTCCGATAACAACGCCTTCTTGTTCTTTGAAGGCGCTTGGAGCGTGCTGCAACCCAAGATTGTGGATGGCACGTTCGTGATCAAGAACTCCTCCGAAGCTGTGGCGCTGCAAGATAAGCCCACGCTCACCCGTGAGGAAATGGGCCGGATCATTGGTCAGGTTACCACCAACTGGGATTTCAACGTAGCCAAGAACTTAGCTGAATCCAACCTGACCGCAGCCACCGCTGCGGATAAGG
>DNSH01000065.1 GCA_003499715.1 Candidatus Mesolinea sp.
TTTTGGTCCTTGGGGCAGGAGGCTATGTTGTTTGGCTTAGGCAAAGGCAAAAATAATCCAATTTTTTGACTTTTAATTTTAGTTATGCTATCCTAAACGACAGAAAATCACAGGGTTTAGGATTACGATTTATGCAGCATGAACGCGTCTCAGAGAATGTTTATTGGTTTCAGAGTGATATTTATGCTCAGGTTACAGCCAGTGCAGTCATCGGCCCACAATGGGCTGTGCTAATTGACACGCTCATCCCCCAAGAAACACAAGAGCTGCGTGATTACATCGTCAACGAGCTCATGGTCCCGGTAAAATATATCGTCAACACTCACCATCATGCTGATCACAGCTGGGGGAATTGCTACTTTCCGGGGGCGATTGTAATTGGTCACACACTGTGCCATGAATTAATGGTGACCCGGAGCAGCTCAGCCTTAGCTGAAGCAGGACAGACTAGCCAGTTCTATCGTGAACTTGACATAATTCCCCCCCATATTACATTTTCCGAAGGAAGCCTAAGCTTACGGGTGGGCAAGAAACAGCTGCAGATATTCCCCACACCGGGTCATACAGCTGATAGCATTTCCGTTTTACTCGAAGATGAGCGCATCCTTTTTGCGGGCGATGCTTTTATGCCTCTCCCTTACATCGTAGGCGGAGATGCTGAAATCTTAGCCGAAACAATTCGGAAAATTGGCAGCCTTGGGCTTGAGAATATCATTCAAGGACATGGTGACATTATCCTCCGCGGTGAGATTGAAGAATCTGTCAAATCCAATTTGGCTTATCTGCACGTAATTCAACGTGTGGCGAAAACTGCCGCCCGCCGCAAGAACCAGATCAGTTACCTTGAACAACATGATATTGAAGCTTGCGGAAAAAGCCGTGTAGCTTTGGCTGGAACAGCACAAGAGCTACATCGTAAGAACTTAATCTGGTTGACTCAACAATACCAATCCCAATTGAATCAAGCTAGTGAACCAACTTAGGTAAATATAAATACGATGATCAGGGTTAAACCGAGCATCAAGGCTGGCTCAATGATGAGATCAGACTTGGTGAAACGTTGGATAAACCCGCATGCCAAGCTAATCAATGCGTAGAGTGCACCTGTGAGCAGTAAACCATACTGCACCGGGTTGAGAAAAAAATAATGTAGACCAATAGCTATCTGCCCGCTTATGAGTGCGATTGCCAAAGCATAATCAACCCTCCATCCGCCTCTCAGCCGTAGATAGATTGTGCGCAATGCTGTAAAGCCGCTCGCTAAAAAAACGAGTGGAAAAATAACATATATCCGTAATGGTATTGTCTTCGCGACCACAGCTAAGATTAAAAATAAGGCGTGGGAGAGCCCAATTAAACCGATTGTGGTTAGTGGATGATGTACGGTGTTGATTTCTTGGGCATAGAACTCTGCGGCAAGGATAATGCCAAAAAGTACCGATCCCATAGCGTAAACAACCCACCAAACGTTATTCCGTTCCATCCCTCTGAGCGCAAACGAGAAAACAAAAACACTCATAACAGGTAAAATGCACTGTGGCAATAGCTGCCAAAAGGCTTGTTTTTCGCCTTGGGTTTTGGGATATGCTTGCAGCACCCAAATCGTCCCAGCCAAAGCAAGAAGCGTGAGAAATGCAATCAGTAAGGTATAAACATCAAGCTGAAGATTTAGTATAAACCCAAAGAAGTTTCCCGTAGGCACATTCCCAGCAGCAGGGATGAAGTAAATAAACCCCATTGCAAGTGTAATGAAAGCAAGCACGATACTGAGCCGATCGTATGGGAGAGAAATATGCTTATCTTCCATAAGCGAATTTTATCACGTTGAATTGTGCCAACGCCGGTTGGTAACTTTAACCTTAGGCTCTACTGCCACCTTTGGAAATAGATAAGAGTGGTAAAATTAAACAGTTATGAATTATTCAGTTATTATCAGAAAACAGCCTAAAGTTTTTGCTTCACTCGGAGAAGGATTTAAAACTTTAGCTAATCACCTTTATTTATTACTATTTCCAATTGGTTTAGACCTTTATTTCCTTTTTGCACCACGCTATACCGTTGGCGAATTAGCCAACGAAACCTTAGGTCAAGCCTTGACCATCGCTCAATTGGGAAATCAATCTCAGGAAACAATCAACCAAGCTATAATCTCAATTAGGTCTTATTTTGAGTATTTTAGTCTTTCTTCAACGCTCCGAACTTACCCAGTCGGTGTTCCGAGTTTATTAGCCGGGCGCCCAATCGCCGAAAATATTCTTGGTTCTTTACCTGTCTATGATTTATCAAATGGTGAAAAATTCATGCTCGCCATCCTAATCTTCAGCCTCATCGGCTTGATTTTAGGTACGCTTTACTTCTTTTGGTCGAGCAAAGCTGCACAGCCGTCTGCTGAAAAGAAATCTTTCATCGCCATTTTTAATGCTTTTTTAAATATATTAGTCCTAACCTTGATCATGGTTGTTGCTGTATTCCTGATCAGTTTGCCAATTGCGCTCATTTTTACCTTATTCAATACACTTAGCCCAATACTTGGGTTAATCGCCTACTTTATCACCGCAATGGTTTTGCTGTCAGTTATCATCCCGTTGTACTTTGCGCCACATGCCATTGTTGTTTTAGGTCAGAATGCATTTCAGGCAATTTCAACCAGCTTAAAAATGATCCGACCTTTTTATTCCAGCGCGTCGATTTTCCTGACTTTTGAAGTGATCATCGCGTTCCTAACCAATATGCTATGGCAAACCCCAGCCGATAATTCCCCATTACTTTTTGTCGGTATTTTTGGGCACGCCTTAGTAACTACAGCTCTGCTCATTGCTAGTTTTCATTATTTCTCAAATGTGATTAAGATCTACGAGGAATTATTCGTGACTCAAAAAGCAACCTAAATCTCGCTTGTATGTATGGAGAACAAATTGAACCAAATTAATCATTACAACGCTAATGATATCCAAATCTTGGAAGGACTCGAAGCCGTACGCCGCCGCCCAGGTATGTATGTTGGCGGCACGGACGTCAAAGCCTTACATCATCTCATCTATGAAGTTGTTGATAATTCTATCGATGAAGCTTTAGCGGGTGTTTGTAACCGTATCTCGGTAACCATCCATGAAGATGACAGCGTCACAGTAGAGGATAATGGCCGCGGAATTCCGGTAGATATCCACCCAGAGCGAGGCATCTCTGCCTTGCAAGTCGTGATGACTGTATTGCACGCCGGAGGAAAATTTGGCGGAGGAAGTTATAAAGTCTCAGGTGGTTTGCACGGGGTAGGTGTTTCAGCCGTCAACGCACTCTCGGAATGGTGTGAGGTAACAGTTCGCCGAGAGGGTAAAATCTACTTTCAACGTTATGAACGCGGCATCCCGCAAGCACCTGTCAAACAAATCGGCACATACAAAGGTGATGAGACCGGTACCTCCACAACCTTCAAGTTTGATCGTGAAATCTTCAAGGGTGATGTCAATTACCGCTTTGATACTTTAGTAACACGCTTTCGGGAGATGGCTTTCGTCGCTCGCGGTGTCACCATTATGCTCAAAGATGAGCGCGAAGACCGTGAAATGACTTTTCACTTTGAGGGTGGTATTGCTTCTTTTGTGCGCTACCTGAATAAAAATAAAGAAGTCTTACACGAACCAATTTATGGCGAGAAAGAAATCGATAATATTGACATCGAATTCGTGGTGCAATATACAGATTCCTACGCTGAATCCGTTTACACCTTTGCTAATACGATTAACACCATCGATGGTGGCACCCATTTGACGGGTTTACGGACAGCAGTCACTCGCAGCATTAATGATTATGCCCGTAAGGTTGGGCTGCTCAAAGATTCTGACCCCAACTTTAGCGGTGATGACACCCGCGAGGGGATGACTGCTATTGTTAGCATCAAGCATCCCGATCCGCAATTCGAAAGCCAGACTAAAGTCAAGCTTATGAACCCGGAGGTGCAAACCTATGTGCAGCAAGTTGTTGGAG
>DNSH01000122.1 GCA_003499715.1 Candidatus Mesolinea sp.
AGGTCTTGGGTTCCTGTCAGCTTCCGCCTAAGCCCTTGAGCCGGCAAAAGACCATTGAATTTATCCTACGCGAAGTTTTCGCTGCGGATCCAGCGCTCCTCAGTCAACCAAAGGATTTAATTACATGGTTGATGGAATATCATCAAAGGAAGTCACCGCTTGCACCCTTGTTACGCAGCGCTTTGGTTACAAGCCTAAAACAATTTCCAGTTTATCAAGACTGGGATCTTGAGCGCCTCATCAAAGACCAGCAAGCTTTTTCGAATTTCCTTAATGAACAGTGGCAGATAGCGCTTGAGCAAGCGCTAACAGGCAAAAAAGTGAGAGACATAGCAGAGAATTATATTGTCCCTTTTCACCGAGACAAACGTTTGCAAGCCTTGCTGCCAATGTTGGTGCATGAGGGAGCTCTCCAGCCCATCGAGCTCGAATCTACCACGGGTTTACCGGATTGGGCAACACCAGGCGTGTCGCTGATTGATGGCCGGCCTAAGCGTTATGCATTGCTTTTAGACGACTTGGCGGAGCTGCTGGACCAAGCAAAAGCTGGCATCCCTGAACAAATCTCCTGGAAAATGTGGCAGGAGATTGCCCAGCAGTGGGCTGAGCTTTCCAATTTGGCTCTGCAAGCCGATTCAATAATTCAAAATGAGCAAAAAGTTGTGGCTCATCGTTTGATGCTGGAGATGGATAAGCTTTTCGCAGACTGGTTAAGGCTTAATTACCGAGCTTTAGGAGCCCAACGCCTGCCAGAGCCTCACCATGTATATCACATTCCTCATTACTTAGCGTATCAACGCGAATTAAAGCAGTTCGATAAAGTCGTTTTATTCGTGTTAGATGGCTTATCTTTGGCAGATTGGGAGATTATCCGCACCGCGTGGAGCGCGCGGCATAAGCATTGGTCCCTCGGGAGCAAATTAATCCTCGCACAGATACCGACAATTACCGCTGTTTCAAGGATGGCACTTACCTCTGGATTACGACCAGCAGAATTTTTGCAAGCTGGTCGACCCCGAGTTACCGAAGCACGCGCTTGGCAACTATTTTGGACTCGGCAAAACATACCTGAGTCGGCTTCTCGCTTACTCTCTCTTTCTTATGATCGGAAAATTGATCAACGCTCCGAGCTTGAAGACCCAAACATTCATTATTGGTGTCTTGTTGATGATACGATAGACCAAACTGCGCACAATGCGTTGTTTGGTTCTGCCGGTCAACAGGCTGCTCTCCACCTCTGGTTAGATCTCACCCAAGAGAAGAATTCACAACCGCTCGAGAATCTAATTGACCGATTTCTTGATCAAGGTTATGCCGTATTCCTGACTAGTGATCATGGACATGTAGAGGCGACAGGATTTGGTCAACCAGCAGAGGGCTTGTTAGCCGAAACACGCGGGAAACGTGCCCGCCTTTATGCTGATCGATTAGCCGCATTGCAAGTTCAAAACGCCTTTCCAGACACAATCTTGTGGGAAAATGATGGTATCTTACCCGCAAATCTTTTTTGTCTAATGCCGTTAAGGCGCAGGGCTTTTACCTATAGTGGTCAGGTTGTGGTCACCCATGGTGGCATCACAATTGAAGAAGAAATCGTGCCATTTGTTCAAATTACGAAAGAGGATTAAAGATGGATAAGGGAATTGGTTTTAGTCGAACAATTAAGTTGGATTGGTTAGACCTAGCAGCGTTCTTGTGCATTCAACAAACTGATCCAAAAGAAATAAAACAGCAATTAGAAAATTCTATTTCTGCCGCAGTTAAAGGGAATGACGCTCGCAGAAAGACGCTCGACGTTCTTTCTGCCATTTGGATCAAGACGGAACAAACTGCTCCTAAATTACGTGAAGAAGCTTTAGCGATCTTTCCAACTTTATCTTCTTCTGTTCAGCGCCTCTGGATTCATTATGGCATGGTTTTAGCATGCTACCCGTTTTTTAGGAGAGTGACAGCAATTATCGGTCAACGCAGCCGTATGGAAGATACTATTTCGAGGAAATTCGTCAAGGAAAAGATGGCTGGCGAATACGGTCAATTAGGCGCACTTAATCGTTCAGTGGAAAGGGTCATGGCATCTCTGATGGATTGGGGTCTGTTGGCAAAAACAGAAGAAAAGGACATATATAAAATCGTATACAAGCAATATCGAGCAGAAAAACAAATTGAAAGCTGGCTGCTTGCTTGTGCGCTTTTTGCTTATCCTGCCGAAACGCTTGCTTTTAATGATTTGGTCCGGTTACCCGAGCTTTTCCCCTTTGTGTTCACACTCGGGATCGATGATTTCCTCCGAGACCCTCATTTTGAGGTCCAAAGGCAAGGAGGTCAATTGCATATGATCAGTTTACGGAGTGCTTTCACAATGCCGAACTCATTTAGATAGGTAATTCACAATCAAATCTTGGAAGAAACCTGTTCTTGGAATACAGGAAGCGGTATATAGTTCATCACAACCCCCACGTGCGTGGGGAAAAAATTAATACCTATGCAATATCCCCATATATGGTACTAGATCCACCTCCTCGTATTTGCGCCCCCCTCACCCCCTCAAAATCACCTGCTCCCTGAGGAAGCGCTCGGCGGTCCGGTAGTAATCGATGAGCGTCTCAGCCTTGCGGAAGC
>DNSH01000155.1 GCA_003499715.1 Candidatus Mesolinea sp.
GATGACCAGGATTTTTGTGCCTTTGGGCCAATTTTCTTCAATCGTTTCTATCATATTCAATGCCTGTAAATGGATTTTATTTCTTATTCTGACCCTGGTTTTTACTCTTACCTTCGGAAGGCTGATTTTGTCTCCGTTGAGTAGGGTTTGTAGTATGTTTCTGGTTATGCCCCGATCTTCTTCTCTGAGAGCTCGCTTGGCGATTTGATGAATGCTGTCCACTCCTGCCAGATTTCCGTTCGTGCTGCGATTTTGCCTCATGAGTGGAAACCGGTTCCTCAAAAGTTAGCAGCTCAATATCTGCTTCCTCAAAAGCTTCAGCCTGAGGTAAGGATACTTCTCCAGGGTTTTTATCGGAAAGTTTCCCGCTTTGCAGTTCTTCCAAAGTAAATTGCCGCGGACCCTTTTCGGGCAGATCGACCACTACTGAGTTACTGAGGGGTAACACTTGAACCACTCGCCCCTCTCCTAAAGGGGTCTGAATTACCTTCTTACGCTTAGGTAAATTCTTGCGCGCTTCTTCGTAGGTTTCGTACTCGTATGCCAAGCAGCAGCGTAACCTTCCACACATCCCCGTGATTTCCATTGGCGTCAGCGATATATCCTGTGACTTAGCCATTTTGATCGATATTGAACTGAAATTCGTCAGAAAGCGCGAACAGCAGCGCTTTTCAATCCCACAAGCCCCTAAGCCTGAAATTGCCTTTGCTACATCGCGTGGGCCGATTTGACGCACTTCAATATGGGTATCAGAAAAATCCTTAGAAATATCACGGAGAAATGTGCGCAAGTCAAAATCTTGATTGGGTTCGTAACTGAGGTATAAGATCATACGATTGCCATCGAACGAGTAGTCCGCTGACAGCACTTTCACGCCATCTAAGCGCTTTTCCTTCAGATATGCACGAATTTTCTCCAGCGCTTCTTGTTCTTTGACCTTGTTTGCCTCCCAAACTGCTAAGTCATCCTCATTAGCTATGCGCTCAATCGGTTGAATTTCGGAGCTTTCATCAATTTGTTTACTTTTTATCCTCACAACTTCGCCCAACTGCCTGCCGCGCGTCGTGCTGACGAGAACAATATCCCCCACCCTAACCATCTCTCCGGCTGGTAAAGCAAAGTCATAAGCCTTGCCAATTGGGTTAAATTGAACACCAATAATTGTATTTTCTACCATAATAACCAATTATACCTTGAGGGTCACCAAGACTCAGTTAATCCTCATAGATTGTTTTCATTCCTCTTGGACACGAGCATAAGCTTGTTTGCTCAGCTCAGCGGCTAACTTACTGCTAATGCTGCGGATAGCTTGCGCAGCTGGACTTTCTCCATGGCTTTCAACAATCAATAAACCGCTATCGCCATTCTGAACAATCCGCTGGTCAAAGGGGATACTCCCTAAAAACTGAACACCACTGCGCTCAGCTAACGCCTTGCCGCCGCCTTCCCCAAAAAGGGTAATACGACTGCCATCAGGCAGCTCCAAAAAAGCCATGTTTTCAATAATGCCCAATACAGGCACACCTAATTTTTCAAACATCGAAGCAGCACGGTAAGCATCATCCACTGCAACCGCTTGCGGGGTCGTCACCAAGACAGCTCCGCTTATAGGTAAGGATTGTGCTAACGAAAGTTGCACATCTCCTGTCCCCGGCGGTAAATCAACGACCAAATAGTCTAAACAACCCCAATCGAAATCTGACAAAAATTGTTGGATTGCGGAATGGAGCATGGGTCCACGCCAAATCAAAGGTTGACCTTCTTGGACGAAAAAACCAATGGACACGACCTTGATTCCATGGGCAATCGCCGGCTGAATCTTTTGCCCGTCCTTAGAGGCAGGCTGAAATTCATCGATCCCGAGCATACGGGGGATATTCGGTCCGTAGATATCCGCATCCATCAATCCGACATTGGCACCTTGCTGTGCTAAGCTGATCGCCAAATTACTAGCTACGGTACTTTTACCGACGCCGCCTTTGCCAGAACCCACCGCAATCACATGTCCAAATTGATTATCTCCCAGACTCAGAGGCTTTGCGCCTGGAGCGCGCGAGATAACCTTAATGCTCACTTCTTTTGCGCCTGTTTGTGTCATCACTGCATCACGCGCACTGCGTTCTAATTGCATGCGCAATGGACAAGCTGGTGTGGTCAGAACTAAAGTAAAGCTAACTTTTTCCCCTTCAATGTGAATGTCTTCAATCATCTTTAAAGAAACCAAATCTTTATGCAGATCTGGATCCATAACATTTGATAAAGCTTGTAAAACTTGCTCGGTGGTAATCAAGTGAACTCCTTTATAAAGTTTTACTTAGTTTACCCGATTTCCAATCCCGAAATGATAATGGGCATTATACGTTTATTCAACGGTCACAGATTTAGCTAAATTGCGTGGTTGGTCAACATCTAGACCAAGTAAGGTGGCAATATGATATGCAAAAAGCTGCAAAGGGATAGAGGTAATCACCGGACTGAGTAGCCAAGGTATCTCAGGAATCCACAACACATCATTCGCTATGTCCGGAATGAGCGTATCGCCTTCTGTTGCTACAGCAATCACCTTGCCCCCACGCGCTTTAGCTTGCTCGATTTGGCTGATCATCTTTTCATACCAATTATCTTTTGGGGCTATGACTAACACAGGCATATCTTGATCAATCAAAGCGATAGGTCCATGTTTCATCTCACCTGCGGGATAACCTTCTGCATGTATATACGAAATTTCCTTTAATTTTAAAGCACCTTCATAAGCAATGGGCATGTTTATGCCCCTGCCTAAATATAATATGTTGCGCATATCTTTGTACTTTGCTGCTATTTTCTTCACGTCGCCTTCACGAGTAAGTGTTTTTTGAGCCAAGGTCGGCACTTTGAGCAGATCCTGCACCAATTCATGCCTCTTGTCATCAGCCAATTCTCCCCGCAAATCAGCTAAGTAAACCGCAAGCATATAGAGGTCTAGAATTGGCGCGGTAAAAGCTTTCGTCGAAGCCACCCCAATTTCCGGTCCAACCTGCATGGGGATACTTCCATCGGCGTAACGCATCGCTTGAGAACCAATCGCATTAACGATGCTCCACAATCTTGCGCCCTTCCGTCGACCTTCTTCCATCGCAGCTAAGGTGTCAGCAGTCTCACCAGACTGACTAATCGCTAAAACGACTGTACCAGCATCAATAATAGGATCAAGATAACGGAATTCAGAAGCAACCATTACTTCCGTTGGAATGTGGGCTATCTGCTCGATCAGAATCTTCCCAACCATTCCCGCATGATACGCTGTGCCGCAAGCAGTAATAAAAATTTTGTGGATTTTTTGAGCTTCATCTGCTGTTAAGTGTAAATCTGGCAGTAAAATACGATAGTCATCAAAATCAATCCGCCCTACCATCGTATCGGATAGAGAGCGTACTTGCTCATGTATTTCCTTCTGCATAAAATGCCGGTATCTCCCCTTCTCGGCGGAAACCGGATCCCATGGGATAGTATTCCAGACGGGTTCGATCGGCTTGCCATCTAAAGTCTGAAGGATGAGGCCTTCCTTCTGCACCACAGCAATCTGCTCCGAGTCCAGAAAGGCAATTTCGTGGGTATGTTCCACAATCGCCGGTAGATCGCTCGCAATGAACATCTCGCCACTCCCCCTCCCAATTGCTACGCCGCCTGCATTTCCTAACCGCGCAGCAACGAGTTTATCGGGTTCCCGAGAGGACATCACCACAATGCCATGTGCCCCTTTAATCCGCTTGAGCGTCTCTTGAACCGCACGAACTAAGTCTTGCGTCACCGCGTAGTAGTGTTCGATCAGCAGCACAATCGTTTCCGTATCGGTTTCAGAACGGAAAACTGCTCCTTCAGCACTCAGCTCTTCGCGCAAGCTGAGGTAATTCTCCACAATACCGTTATGTACGATGACTATCTCACCATTGGAGCTAATATGCGGATGTGCATTTTGCATATTTGGTGCCCCATGCGTTGCCCAGCGTGTATGCCCAATTCCCATATGACCCTCGAGCGGTTCTTGAGTAATTAACGCTTCGAGATGGTCGATTTTGCCAGCATCGCGCCGGATTTCAATTCTTCCATTTTGCAGGACCGCAATACCTGCCGAATCATATCCTCGGTACTCCAACCTTTTAAGCCCGTCTAGGATAATCGGCGTGGCGTTTTGTCCGCCAATATAAGCCACGATTCCACACATGACACATTCTCCTTCCAGAATCAAGCCACACCCATAGCAAACCTATGCGCTTAGCTTTGTGCAATTGTATTTACACTGGAAATCAGGTGAATTTTCACCTGGGGGGCATCCGCCGATCTTTCGATTTTCCCATGCTTATGGTTAACCCTTCCTTGTGGAAAGGAACCCCCACCCTCGTCACCTGGCTCAGCCAGGCCTGGCGCTATTTTTCCGGTGTTCGCAGATTATACCCTATTATTGTTAAGGCAAATCTAAACCAAAGCGTTTACGCAAGCGTTCGTAATCTTCGGGTGTATCCATATCTCCCGCCATGTCTTCATCAAGCCATTCAAGCAAGGTGGTTGGAAACTGATTGAGCACTGCCCTGCCACCCTGATCTCCTTCCAGATTTAATAGCGCTGCAAAGGTTTGCTTCGGGAAATAAACTGGGTTAGCCCGCTTGCCCATAATCACAGGGAGAACGACGGTATTTCGTTTCCAAGCTGTTTCCATGATCGAAACGATAAGCTGAACTGAAATTTGCGGCTGATCTGCAAGGAGAAAGATTGCGCCCTGCACATTTTCACGGAGAGCAGAAACCCCAGCTTTCACGGAAGTGCTCTGCCCTTCAGCCCAGTGATGATTAATGACCACTTCCACGCCTTCCTGGTCCATCTTGGGCAAAATTTCTTCGTAATAAGCCCCTAACACCACAATGAGTGGCGACAACTTTGTAAGTTTCGCCGTGGAAATGCACGTGTTGAGCACGTTCTGCTTGCCCCAGGGCAGCAATTGCTTGGGCTGACCAAAGCGGCTGGATTGACCAGCCGCTAAGATTACACCTGCTATGTTAACTTGAGAAGGAACCATATCCTACCAAAATTCAAGTTAATTGATCTTGCCTAAACCGCGTAAAACCGCTTCTGCAGTCAGCGGAAAAGTTTCAAAACGCACCCCAATAGCTTGGTAGACCGCATCTATAACAGCCGGAACAAAAGGCAGATATGGCATCTCGCCCATCCCACGCGCGCCATGTGGACCGATTGGATCAGGATACTCTAAAATCAAGCTTTCCACATGCTCAGGGATATCCGCAGATGTCGGAATAAGATAAGTGGAAAGCTCTTTGGTCAACGTTTTACCCTTTTGGGTAATAAACTTTTCCAAGAGAGTATAGCCGGCGGCTTGGACAACCCCGCCCTCAATTTGACCTTCAACCAAGCTGGGGTTAATAGCTTTACCAACATCATCTGCACAGATGACATTCTTAAGCCGGACCTCGCCAGTTTGCGTATTCACCTCAGCCAAGACGGCTTCTGCCACATAACCGTAGGCAAAATTCGGGTAGCAATGCCCATCAGCTTTATCCATAGGAGAAGTTGCCGGCGGGCGATAAACAAAATCACCCACTGCTGGTCGATCTCCAGCCTGCCACCGTTCCAAGGCTTGTTGGGCAGCACCCGAAATTGCATTGCCGGACATAAAAGTCATGCGCGAAGCTGAAACACTTCCAGAATTACGCGCTGTGGCGGTATCGGAGAGGTGTAATTCCACCTTTTCAATAGGCAGCTCTAAAGCTTCAGCGGTAAATTGAGCAAATACCGTATGTGAACCTTGCCCAACTTCCGCGCCAGCATGATAGAGCTGTGCCTTTTCGATTTCTTCATCGCCATAAAGCACTATGGTAGCGCCACAATTTTCCGGCGCCCCATACGAAAAGCCAATATTTTTATACCCACAAGCAAAACCCAACCCGCGTTGGATATGCGCATTTTCCGAAGAGCTTATTTCTGGTCTTTGCCAGCCTGACGGAGTCTCTTGCCAACCAGCCTTGAGTGCACAACGGCGGACAACCTCTCGAATGCTAACCCCTTTCGGAATGGGTTGCCCCATGGATTGCAGCGAACCTTCTTTAAAAAGGTTGCGCATGCGAAACTCAATTGGGTCCATTTGCAGGGCTTCAGCTAAAGCGTCCACTTGCATTTCCGCCATAAAAATTGCTTGAGGACCACCAAAACCACGAAAAGCACCCGCGGGAATGTTATTGGTATATACCGCATAAGCATCCGTGCTGACGTTGGGTATTTCGTAAGGGCCTGTGGAAAGCAGCGTGGCATTGCCCAACACTTTAGTTGAAGTATAGGCATACGCTCCACCATCGGCATATACCCAATTCTGCGCAGCTAAAATCTTCCCTTCTGCATCAGCACCCCACTTTGCTTTTAGGTAATACGCATGGCGTTTGTGATGCCCAATGATTGACTCTTCCCGGCTCCACACAATCCGTACTGGTCGATCGATGCCCATCTCGTGCAGTTTTTGCACTGCCAGCGCTAAGATGATTTGCACGGACATGTCTTCCCTACCGCCAAAAGCGCCCCCAATATATGGATAAATCACACGGATTCTATCTAAGGGTAAATTCAAGGCATGCGCAATTTGCTCTTGATCTTCATGTACCCATTGTCCACCAACGATGACGGTAATGCGCTCTTCGTTATCCATGTAAGCAACGCCGGCTTCGGGTTGAAGATAAGCATGCTCCTGGACTGGCGTCCGATATTCTTTTTCCACGATGACAGCGCATTTCTGGAAAGCTGCCTCAACATCTCCAAAACGTACTACATTATGCTGAAAAACATTACTTCCCAAGTCTGGGTGAATGATGAAGGCATCATTGCTCAGAGCTTCATCCAACGTGCTGGTAATAGGTAAATCCTCATAATCAACTTCAATGGCTTTTAATGCTTGATTAGCAATCTGCTCATTTTCAGCAACCACTAAGGCGACTTGATCCCCTTCGAAGCGGACCCGATCAGCAAATTCTTTATGAGAACCCGGACCGCAAAGTACTGGTTGGTCAGGAATTGAAAGCCCATATTCGTTATTGGGCACATCTTTGGCTGTTAGAACCGTTAACACTCCTGGAATTGCCAGGGCTTTTTCGATGTTGATAGAATGAATGATGGCATGCGGTCTGCCAGCAAAGAGCACTTTCATCGTCAGCTGGTCAGCGAATTGGAAGTCCCCAGGGAATTTTGCCTTGCCGGTCACTTTGGCGACCGCATCCACACGTTTGATTGAGTTTCCTATAGTTTCCATGCTTATTCCTTTACTTTCAGGCTTGCCGATTCAATCGCCGCGATGATTTTATAATACCCTGTGCAGCGGCATAGGTTCCCGGATATAGCATTCTGGATCGTTTCTCGATTGGGGTTAGGAATTTCTTGAAGCAGCTTCACCGCAGACATCACAAACCCTGGTGTGCAATAACCACATTGCACGGCAGCATGCTCCACAAAAGTTTCCTGCACTGGGTGGAGCCTTCCGTCTGGTGCTGCAATACCTTCGATTGTCGTGATGCGCGCTCCATGTGCTCGCGGAGCTGGAACTAAACAGCTCACCACCGCTTTGCCGTCCATGAATATGGTACAAGCTCCGCACTCTCCTTCTTCGCAGCCGGATTTGGTACCCATTAACCCAATTCGATCGCGGATCAGGCTAAGCAGGGTTCGGTCCGAGTATCCTGAAATGGTATATTCTTGCCCGTTGATGTTCGTTCTGATCAAATCGCCATTCCAACCTTCGGATGGGTGAGTTTGGATTCCCTCCTTAGTATCTAATGTGGCAATCTTTTCGGGAATACTTTCTTTTTGGTTACCTAACATCACTTCTTCAAGTGCCTGTTCAACGAGAACCTTGAGGATATAACCTCGATAGTCTTGGGAAGCCCGAATATCACTAATTGGCTTGGCAGCCTGCGCGGCAATGCCGGCTGCTGTTGCGATGACGTTCTCATTCAGGCGCTTGCCAACTAAATAAGCTTCTGCTTCGGTAGCGTGGATAATCGTGGGAGCTACTGAGCCTAAAGTTATGGCAGCATGTTGTATGCTCCCGTCTTCGATGGTGAGCAAGACGCAGCAGTTAGTAACCGCAATCGCTTGCGCACGGCGCAGAGCTGACTTTTTGAAGCTGCCGGCTTGATTCGCCTGCAGCTGCGGGACAATGATCTCACGCACATATTCATCTGGTCGCAGCACCGTTTGGCGCACGCCCTCGTAAAACTCACCTAATGGCACGATGCGCTCCCCTGCTTGGGACGCTAAGACCAAACGCGCTCCCATCGCCATCAGCGGAGGGATCGTATCATTAGCTGGCGAAGCAGTGACCAAGTTGCCGACCACGGTGCCGCGGTTGCGGAGTTGCGGGCTTGCCACACTGGCACACGCCTGAACTAATGGAAAAGCATACTCCCGCAACAATGGTGAGCGAAGCACATCGTTGTGCGTAACCAGGGCACCGATGTGAATCCACCCCCTTTCGTCTCGTCCAATTTGGTCTAATCCACTAATTCTGGATATGTCTAGAATTGTTTCCAAACCTGCCCATTTTCCATTGCGTATCTCAACCATGAGGTCTGTCCCGCCTGCGATGATGCGTGTGGTGCCTTGTTGTTGAGCTAACTGCTGGGTAAGTTCTTCGATTGTTTCAATAATGCGATAATTTTTCCACATAAAAGCTCCTTCACGCTGAAATTTGATCTTTCGGCGTGTTTTTCACGGCAATAATCTCTGCTAAGATGCTGATTGCAATTTCATCCGGTGTTTCGGCATGAATATCCAGACCTATTGGGCATTTAATACACTTCAGATCGTCTGCGCTTACCCCTTGTGCAAGTAAAGCCTGGCGGGTGGCTTCCCATCGCCGGCGTGAGCCAATCAAGCCAATATAGGCTGGCTGGGTCTTTAAGAGTGCTGGTAGTCCAGCAGCGTCCACTTCACTCCCCCGCGTAACAATGACAATATATGTATAGGGGTCAATCTCGATTTCCTCAGGGATCATTTGCATTGGAACGGGTAAGAGCTGGTCCGCATCAGGGAATTCCTCTTGTGTGCATAGCTCCGCACGATCATCCGAAACGATTACCTGAAAATCCAGCAGCTTACCAAATTTGGCAACCGATTTGCCCACGTGCCCGGCTCCTATGACCAAAAGTTTGGGTTTCGCTAGGTACGGTTCCAGGTAGATATCCACTTCCCCTCCGCAAACACCAACGCTTTCTTCATTCTGGGCTTTTAGTGAATAGTGCAGCAAAGCTGGTTTGCCACTTCGCAGAGCTTCCAACGCCGCTTGTGTCACTTCGGCTTCAACCCCACCGCCGCCAACGGTTCCTAAGGTTTTTCCATCAGGGAAAACCAACATCTTGCTGCCCGCGTGCCTTGGTACTGCACCTTCGGTTTTCACGATCACACATAAGCATACTGGCTTCCCTTGTCGGCTGCACTCTGCTAATTTGTTTAGAACTTCATCCATTTAGACCTCTAAGAGCGAAAGAACAATTGGCAGAAGCTGCTTTTTACGGGAAACTACGCCCTCAGCAAAACGTGTGCCATCAGGCAACGAGTTGTACGGCAGCTCGTCCAGGGCTGAAGGTGCGTTGACAAATATCAGACGGCTGGAATTCATAACCACATCGGTGACCATCAAGCCGGCAAAATCCAAACCATTTTGGTTAATCAAGTTTTGCAAGGCTTGTTTGAGTTTATCAATGTAGTCACCAATTTCATAGATATCCGAAGTTTCAGCCTGAGCGATTGCGAATTTATAGCCTGCGGTTTCGTAGATTTTCATGTCCGTTCTGACCACTTCATCTGGGTCTTGGGTGGAAAGCCCTGCTCCTGCTTTGATAATTTTCTCACCATACGAGCGAATATCTTCGCCTTCCAACGGGGAACCAGGCACAAACGCCCAGCGAGCCAACCGTTCAGCTGCTCGATGATCGCGGTCTGTCGTTGTGGGAGAACTGAGAATAAGCGTATCCGAGAGCAACCCAGCCAAAAGCAAACTAGCAATGGGTGGAGGAGCACTCAAACCGGCATCTTCGATTTGCTCAGAAACCAAGGTTGAGGTGCTGCCAACAATATCTACTGTGAATCTAATTGGGCTGTGCGTCGACTGGTTCCCTAAGCGATGGTGGTCAAGAATTTCGAGCAGCTCTGCTTCCTCTAATGAAGCAATAGCTTGTTGGGGTTCATTATGGTCCACTAAGACAACCTTAATCCTTGGTGGATTCAGCAAGTCTCGCTGGCGAACAACGCCCAAGTAGCGCCCATTCTCATCCACAACCCAATATTCATTTTGCTCCATGCGCAGCAGGCGGTTAATTACATCTTTGATACGCGTGCCTGCGAGAAATTTTGGGATGTCTGTTGTTGCAGCCTCACGGCAGGGAATATCTAAGAGCTGCTCTAAGGTCATATCCTTATAATGTGGGTGCGGTCCCATCAAATCGCGTAGGAAGTCAAAAATGCTCGATCCGGTGATAATTCCATAAGGGGTGCCATCAGCATTAACCACCGGTGCAATCCCGCCTGTACGCGTCAGAATCGACCAAGCTTCATTGAGTGATTTTTCAGGGGTAACGACATCAAGCCGGCGCATCACCGACTCAAAGCGCGGCGAAGCATCCGTTAATAACACTGGAACTTCTAATTGTAAGAGCTGAAAAACAAAAGAGGTCTGACGATTAAGGGCACCTGCCCTTGCTGAAATAGCATTTAACCCATCCCGTTCGCTGAGCAGCCAAGCATATCCGACCGCGGAAGCAACCGTATCTGTGTCTGGATTAATATGCCCAATTACAAAAATACGATCAGAGGTTTTTTGAAAATTTCCGAACATAGGCATCGATTAAATTAACCTCTCTTTGTTCTTTTCAGGGATTCCCAGACTTTTTCCGGCGTTATCGGGTTAGCGTAAATCTGAGCTCCGCAAGCATCTAATACCGCATTGCCAACCGCAGGAGCTACTCCGTCCATTGGAATTTCAGCCACAGCTTTAGCCCCAAAAGGATGCGTAGGCTCATAGGTCTGCACGAATATCGTCTTCATATATGGCATTTCATCCGCTCGGAAAATGTGATAGTCAACCAAGTCCTTTTCCCGAGCAACACCATGCTCATCATAGCGCATTTCTTCGCAGACGGCGTAGCCTAATGCTTGCGCCATGCCACCTTCAATCTGTCCGGAGGCTGTAGCTGGATTAATGATCACACCGCCATCCACAGCCATTACTAAATCTTCTACCTTCACCTGCCCGGTTTCCGTATCGACCAGGACGGTCGCAAATTGTGCTGCAAAAGGCGGTGGGGAGCTAGGCGAAACGTAAGAAGCTACCGCCATAATCTGCTCCTGCTCGGCGTGGTGTAAGCTCTCCAGGGCAATCTCAGCTAAAGTGATTTTCCTGCCATCCGGAGCTACTGCGCAGCTATCTTTGAGTGTAATTTCCTCTGCTGAAGGCTCTTTTCCGCTTGTGGCGAACATCTTTACTGCACGAGCGCGAATTTTCTCCGCAACTTCCGCTGCAGCTTTAATCACAGCTGTGCCAGAGATATAAGTGGTCGATGAGGCATAGGCACCTTTATCAAAGGGTGTGAAATCTGTATCCGAAGAGTAGACAATGATATCTTCTGTATTCACACCTAAGATTTCAGCTGCCATTTGTGCCAAGATCGTATCACTGCCGGTGCCTAGGTCGGTTGCCCCCACCAGCAGATTGAATGAGCCGTCATCGTTCAGCTTCAGGCTGGCACCTCCCATATCCAGATAGGGGATTGCGGTGCCTTGCATCACCATGGCAACGCCAATCCCACGCCTCAAGTGCGGTTTACCGGGCACTGCGTGCCACTCAGGGTTTCGATATTTATGCTCCCAATCAATGGCTTGAGCACCTTGGCGCACACACTCTTCCAACCCAACGGTTTCTACAATCTCAGGGCGAGGTTCGCGCCCCTCATTCCAGGCTGTGCTGAAAGGCTGATATTCCCCTGACCTTAAGGCATTTTTGAGGCGGAAGGCGAGCGGATCCAAGCCTAGGTCGCGGGCAATCATCTCCATATGCCGCTCAAGTGGCCAAAAGCCCTGCGGCACACCATAACCGCGGTAAGCGCCGGCTGGTGGCGTGTTGGTATAGACAATATCAGCATAAAAGCGGATATTAGGAGACAAGCGGTACTTTCCATCGCCCACGTAGAGCGCCATGGATTTCTGCCCGGTATTTCCCGTCACCGTCAGGGCGTGGCAGCCATAAGCACCAGTATCGCTAAGCGCGATCATTTCGTTGGCGGTGATGGTGCCATCCAGCTTTACGCCTGTGCGCATCTTGATGCGCATCGGGTGCCGCGATCGGGAAGCGATAAATTCTTCTTCGCGGCTCATCTGGTAGAGCACCGGTTTGCCCGTCGCGATGGTCAGATGTGCGACCACATCCTCAATCAGCACTTCCTGCTTGGCGCCAAAACCACCGCCAATGCGCGGTTTGATTACGCGGATGCGCTTGACTGGCAGCTTAAGCAAAGGTGCCAGCATGCGCCGGGCATGGAAAGGCACCTGCGTGCTGGAGTAAATCACCAGGCGGCCATCAGCATCCCAATAGGAAAGTGCCACATGCGGTTCGATATGCGCCTGCTGCACCTTAGGGACCTCATATTCCTGCTCGTAAATGCGGTCAGCTTCGGCAAAGCCTTGCTCCACATTGCCAATATCAATGCGGATGGCAGCTGCCTTATTTTGCGCTGGGTCCGAGTCGGCAAAATTGACATATTCAGGCTCATCATGAATGACTGGAGCGCCAAGTTTCATCGCTTCGCGTGAATCTAATACGGCTGGCAGTTCTTCGTACTCCACTTCAATAAGCTCTAAAGCTTTTTGAGCAATAGCTTCAGTTTCAGCAGCCACAAAAGCCACGCGGTCTCCGACAAAGCGCACTTTCTTATCCAGGGAGAAGGTATCCAATGGCCCAGGAATCGGGTCGGACTGCCCTGCTGTAGAATAAACCACCCTTGGGAGGTCTTCCCAAGTGAGCACGGCAGCCACACCGGGTAAAGCACGCGCTCGTGTGGCATCAATGCGCTTGATGCGTGCATGTGCCACCGGGCTGCGCAGTACTTTTGCCACCAGCGTGCCAGCCGGCACGAAATCTGCTGTAAAAGCTGGCTTGCCCTGTACGAGCTTGCTGGCATCCACTTTGGGCACTGCTTTTCCGACCACGGCTGTCTCCGGAATTTCATCAGCTTTGACGATTTTTAATGCTTCGACTGGCAGAGTGGCCAGCTCCTTTTCTCCCCGCATCATTTGCGCTGCCCGCAAGACTGCTTCCACCGGCTTGACGTAAGCCGTACAGCGGCACAAAATGCCCGAAAGCGCTTCCCGTACTTCTGCTTCGTTTGGCTCTGGATTGCGTGCCAGCAACGCTTTTGCTGCTAAGACCATCGCTGAGGTACAGTAGCCACATTGGATTGAGCCGTTTTCTACGAAAGCCCGTTGCAAGGGACTCAAACCCGTACCTTGCTTCCAACCCTGGTCTAGATATTCTCCTTCTGCCTCGACGGTCGAGATCGCATGCCCTTGAGCTTGCACTGCCAGAAGCATGCAACTATTTATGGGTTTTCCATCCAGTAGCACCGTGCAAGCTCCACACTCCCCACGCTGGCAGCCACCAGATTTCACGCTCAGGATGCCAACCTGACGCAGCACATCTAACAGCGGTGCTTGTGGCGCAACTTCGACTTCAACAGTTTGATTGTTTATTTCAAGCTGGATTTTCATCGTTCCTCCAGTCCTAATTGGAGAGCCCAAGGCTCTGCAAGAGCCGGTTCAGCAACACCTGGCTCATCGCTTGGCGGTACTCCGCACTTGCCCAAGCATCATCGCTCTGCTGGTAAGCTTGCCGGACCAGGTCAATAGCACTTTGTGGCTCTGTTGATATGTTTATCACTTGCGGTGAGTTCTGCATGCCTCCGCAAGCTATACGCAAATTACCTAAATCATCAACAGCAGCAGCCATGCAAATGATCGGTCGGTCTTTGGGCGTGCGAGCAATAGCTTCAAATGCTAAGCCTTTAGGCAAGGCTAAGTTTAATGCAGAAATAAACTCGGTTGGTTTTTTCTGCCTTGAGGCAAGATAAGTTTCGAGCGTCACACTTTGATGGGAAGGCAGCAACGCAATGGAAGGCGCGAACGCCAATAATACACACAAAAAAGGTGAACGACCGTCCGCAGTCCTGAGAAAATTAGCTAAGCTCAGGCTATTGCGCACATTGAGCCCAGCTTCTATAGAAAGCGCTTCTTGCAAGCTATCCCAACCTTGGAAGGCTTCCTTGATTTGTTCCAAAGTAGCCAGTGCCCCAATCTCCACTGTAGTCCCATCAGAAATGATCTGGTCCAGTCCTAAGCTTTGTAAATCAACTAAGGGTGCGGATTGGTCTAAACTGGGAAAGTTATAGTCGCCTCCGCTGAGGAAATTAACCTCACCTTGAACCATCGACAGGAATTCCTCAAGTTCGCTAATAGTTTTCGGCCGAAAGTAAGCCGATATCTCATTTTTCATCGGGTTCAACCCTCCATCCAGACCTTTGTGGGTCCATTTCCTTCACTTTTTCCTCGGGAATTTGCACATACACGCCTTCAGCCTCAGCTAAAAG